>JALZEL010000264.1 GCA_030862075.1 Actinomycetota bacterium
GAGCAGGAGGTCGATGACCCGACGAGCGTGGAAGGCTACTACGACCTCGTAGTCGCGGGCGACGGCCTGAACTCGGGCACGCGGGAGACGTACAGTGACCGTTTCGAACCCCAGGTCGACGTGGGCCTGGCCAAGTACATCTGGCTGGGCACAGCCCAACCTTTTGATGCCCTCACCTTCATCTTCATCGAGAACGAGCACGGGTGCTTCGGCGTGCACGCCTATCCCTCGGACGGTGAGATCAGCACGTTCATCGTAGAAACGGACGAGGGCTCGTGGCGGAGGGCCGGCCTAGATCGGACAGCGACGCCAGCACTCGCGCCGGGCGAAAGCGACGAGGAGTCCAGGGTCTACTGCGAGGAGATCTTCGCCGAGCATCTCGGCGAACACGGGCTGCTAACCAACAATTCGAAGTGGCTCAACTTCCACACGGTAAGGAACGCGACGTGGCGGAAGGACAACGTTGTTATCCTCGGCGACGCCGCCCACACCGCCCACTTCTCGGTCGGCTCCGGAACGAGGATGGCGATGGAGGACGCCATCGCCCTCGCCCGGGCCGTCGCAGAGCGCGGCACGGTGCCTGAGGCGCTTGAGGAGTTCGAGAGCGGGCGGCGGCCCGCGGTAGAGCGCATCCAGGCGGCGGCCGGGCCTAGCCAGGCGTGGTGGGAACATTTCCGCTACCAGATGGGCTTCGAGCCCGAGCAGTTCGCCTACCACTTCCTCACCCGTAACCCGCGCCTCACGCACGAGAGGCTCAGGGTCCGCGACCCACGGCTCGTCCACCTCGTGGAGGCGTGGTTCGAGCGCAAGGTCTCGCCAGACTCTCAAGAGCAGAGAGCACGGCCGGTCCCATCCCTCGCAACGCCTTTGACGCTCAGGGAAGTCACCCTGCCCAACCGGGTGAGCGTCGCATCCACGGAAGAGGGCATCGGGGAAGCCCGAAACGACGTTCGGCTTGCCCGGGTCGCGGGCGCCGCGACCTGGGGCGCGGGCTTGGTTACGGTGAGCGGGGTCGGGCTGCGCGACGACGCGGACGTGGCAGCGTGGCGCAGGATCTCGAGCTTCGTCCATGAGCACTCACCGGCCAGGCTGGGCTTGCTGGTGAACAGTGCTGAAGGGTCCGGGGAGCTGATCGAGACGACGCGACGGGCCAACGAGTCAGGCTTCGACGTGCTCGAGCTCTCCGACCCCGAGGGCGCTTTGGGGCGCGACCTGCTGGCGAACGAAGCCGGCGAGGGAGCGAACGGAAGCGCTCGTCTGATCCTCGCCACGCTGGCTCGCGTGCGCGAGGCGTGGCCGGAGGAGAAACCTGTCGTGGTCCACCTCTCCGTGCCCGAGGAAGTGGGAGGCGACTGGGAGGTCGGCGAGGGTGTGGCCGAGTTTGCGGCCGAACTCCGAACACGCGGCTGCGACGCCATCGCCGTCTCTCCGGTGCCCGAGTTCGAGAAGATCACGAACCGCCACCGCGTCGCGCAGCTGGCCGTCAGCGACCGCATCCGCAACGTGGGGGGCATGACAACCATGCTCGCCGGGGGCGTGCCAGGGGACGACGAGGCTACCACTGCCGTCCTCTCCGGACGAGCCGACCTGTGCCGAGGCCGGCCCGGCCTCGCCTCCCCGCTTTGGGAGCGGGACGAAGCCTCGGAGCGCGCGCCGACGGGGACGGCGCCGATGGCGGTGGTGGGCAAGGCCGACGGTTCGACGTCCTCATGAATACCGAAGCGCCTCTTTCGGTGCTGTTCGAGCCACGCACGGTCGCGGTCGTTGGGGCGTCGGCCTCGCCGGGTAAGGCCGGCCACGCGATGCTCCGTTCGCTGCGCTCGTTCCCGGGGTCGCTCTTCCCCATCAACCCACGAGCTACCGAGATAGAAGGGTTACCGGCTTACCCGCGCGTGTCGGAGATTCCCAACGAGGTAGACCTGGCGGTGCTGGTTCTCCCGCCGCAAGCCGTACCATCCGCGCTCGGCGACTGCGCGGAGGCCGGTGTACGGGCGGCTGTCGTCTGCTCTGGGGGAATGGGCGAGAGCGGTGCCGAAGGCGCAGTGCTTCAGGAGGAGGCCCTCGACGTAGCGCGCAAGGCTGGCATACGCGCGCTCGGGCCCAACACGTCAGGTTATATCAACCCGCTGGCCGGTATATACGCGAGTTTCGTGCCCGATGCACCGGAGATCCAGCCGGGAGGTATAGCCATGGTGGCTCAGAGCGGTGGGGTAAATCATGCTCTAGCATTTCAGGCCCAAAGCGAGGGCCTGGGCACGCGGCTCGCTGTGGGTTTGGGTAACGCCATGGATGTGGGTGCCGCTGACGTGCTCGACTACTTAGCTACCGACAAGGCTACGCAAGCTATTCTCCTGCACGTGGAAGGCGTACTCGACGGGCGAAGGCTCTTCGAGGTGGTGGAGCAAACTGTAGAGCACAAACCCGTGATCGCGCTCAACGTCGGACGCAGTGATGTCAGAGACTTCGCTCAGTCGCATACCGGAGCTCTCATGGGCTCTTGGCAACTCGCGCGTGCGGCGCTCGCCCAAGCTGGCGCCGTGGTCGTCGAGAACACGGTCCAGATGCTCGACGCTGCCCGTGCGTTGGCGGCGTCCCGACTTCCTCCGGCAGCTCGACCCGGCGTTGCAGTGGTGAGTGGGCAGGCCGGACCAGCGCTCATTATCGCAGACGCACTGCGCACCGCAGGTGCCGAGTTGCCAGAGCTAGAGCCTCCTACAGTCGACAGGCTCGGGGAACTACTACCCCCGGTTACTTACAAGCGCAACCCGGTCGACACCGGCCGTCCGAGCGACTCTTTCGTTGACGTGCTCACGGCTGTCGGAAGAGACTCTGGTATAGATACGCTTGCCCTCTACGCACTGCACGAGCCACCGGCTTTGGATCCTGTCGCGGTCCTCAGGGAATTTAAGGCTCGCAGCGGGAAGCCGACGATCTTCATTACAGCGGGTCCGCAAAAGGAGACAGAATCGATCGTGACCTCGCTCGAGGCAGCCGGCATCCCCGCCTATCTTTCGCCCGAGCGTGGCGCCTGGGCCACGCATGCCCTCACCGCCGACGCCCGGGCCGCCCACCGCCGTAAGCAGCGTAAGCACCACCGGGCACCGGAAGCAACTGCGCTCCCACCCCTCGGTTCAGGACCGGTAGACGAGGCCATGGCAAAGGATCTCCTCGGCGCGGTGGGCATCCACACACCCCGTCGTCAGGTGTGCGCAACACGCGACGAGGCTCAGGACGCCCGAACGGACCTCGGCGGGCGTGTGGTTGTTAAGGTATTAGATGCGAACATAACCCACAAGTCGGAGGCGGGCGGTGTGCACGTTGACGTTGATTCCCCCGAGGCCATGGAAGTGGCCCTCGACGCCATCGATCGGCTCAACCCGGACGGCGCTGTCCGTTACCTCGTCGAGGAACTCGCCCCTCCGGGTATCGAGCTTATATTCGGTGGAAGCCGCGACCTGAGCTTCGGCCCGACCGTGCTCCTCGGCGTGGGCGGTACAGCCGCCGAGGCCATTGGTGACGTCGCCTTGAGGCTTGCACCCCTCTTCGCGGGCGACGCCGCAGAGATGATCGACGAGTTGTCCGCGAAGAAGTTTCTCGAAGGTTTCCGCGGTCAGCCGGCCGTTGACAAGGCCGAACTCGTCGATGCGCTGCTCGCCGTGAGTAGTCTTCTTATCAACCGCCCCGAGATCGCCGAACTCGACATAAACCCGATGCGGGCTACTACGGGCGGGCTCCTAGCACTTGACGCGCTGGTGCTGACAGAGACGCAATAACAGAAGGTACCGATAATGGTATTCAGTACGGGACACTACCAAGAATGGGGAAGAGCATAGAGGCCAGCGAGTTGACGTGTGATTGCGAGGTTAAGAGGCTCAGAAATACCATCCTCGCGAGGCGATTGACGAAGAACGTCTTTATCAACTAGAACAGTGGATGTGTCCGCACTGATGATCGGCTTACCTACTAAGACCTACTAAGGACATGAACGGTTGCGACAGCCGACTGTTCGAGCAAGGAGGTCTGCACGAGGCCCTGAACATCGAGTTTCTTGAGCCGCGCTCCGATGGTGTCGTTGCCAAGATGCCGATCTCTCCGCGTCATCCTCAAAATCGGAAAAAAAGAGAGCCGAAGAGCGAACTCGAACCGCTGAACTGCTCATTACGAGTGCGCTGTCCGGCGTTACAGAAGGTTGAACAAGTTTTCGAATTCCGCATATTTAAGGCTATTTCTCTTCCCTGGTTTTACCGGCATTGCAGGGCGTTGCGCTCCGGCTAGGGTCAAATTAGGGTCAGATGGTGCTGACGTTCCGGCGTCTACGCTGGCGCTCCCGGTACATCTGCAAGGATGCACGGCTAGAGCACGGGCTCTACTTCTTGCCCGGAGGAGAGGGGCGAGACAGGTGCTCTCTATTGAGCGGCCCAGCTCGAGAGTATTCCTGGCGACCTGAAGCCCGGAGCGGGTACCGGTCGAGGTCCTGACCAGGGTGCTTGTCTACACCTCGTCTCCCCTGCATAACTCTTCCTGTCGTTAGTGGTTGAAGGGCCCGGGAAGGAGTACGTATCTTGCTTGCCTCGACTTGCTCCGCGAGCGCACTAACGGTCTCCTAGATAGGGACAGAAGTGTCTATCCGATGCACGTAGTACAGGTCGAGTGGTCGCTTATGCAACGCCTCCATTCGAGGAAGTCTGCGTCGGAACGAGCGGGATCCTAAGCCGCGCGCCATGCTCACCCCCGCAGTGGAGCGCGCAAAAGCCTCGCGGACCGTGCTCGTAAGCCGCGGGGAACTGGCCGAAGACGGGGTTCCGGGTCGAGAACCAACGGCCCTGCACGTCGAGCCGCACCTGCTCTCCCTCGCGAAAGAAGGTCGCCGAGGGCAACAGCGCGATATCCACGGGCACGATCTCACCGGGCTTCAACGGCTGGAACTCGTCGTAGG
>JALZEL010000281.1 GCA_030862075.1 Actinomycetota bacterium
ATTTAGAAGCCGGGCGATGTGCTCTCGGGTACACTGGTGCGGACCTTTGGCATAGAGAGGAGTTCGAGAGTGGCCGAAGAAGCCAGGGAGAGAGCGGACAACGAGTGGGAGGGCACCCCGCTGCAGATGAGGAGTGGGTTGGACCCCTACGGGATAAAGGAGATAGTCATCGAGTTCGATACGGGCGACGAAGAGGTCCTGAAGCCTCAGATACGCGAAGAGTTCCGCTCCTACGAGCTGCACCAAGCGGCCACCTACCTGGGGATCCTCTCGCACCAGTTGCGCGTGCACCGCAAGTAGCCCAAAATGGAGGAAGTTTATGCATGGCATCATCCGACAAAAGAACTTCCGCGGTGAATCCGGGACGAGCTACGTAGACATCAACCGCGTGTTGTTCCGCTACGCCGACGGACGGACGCTGACCTTCGTGCCCGAGGCCGGGCGTGAGAATTTCAGCGAGGACGACATGCTCCAGCTCGTCCAGGTTCTCGAGAGCGCCTCGTCTACCGCGGAGTGGTCGGAGGTCAGCGACACCTCGGGCCAGGAAGGCGGAGGATCTCCCGCTGGGTCCGTATAGCCCTACCGGCCCGGAGGGTCGTCCTCGTCCGTGTAGCGGGTGTAGCTGTCGTAGTAGTCCTCGTCCAGGGTGACCCTCTCCCCGGCCAGCTCCCTGCGCCTGAGGTCCCACAGGACCCGCAGGTCGTGGTCTAGCCTCTGGATTCGCTGGTGATCCTCGTTGGTCGCGTGGTGCGCCCCTTCGCGGGCCACGAGTTGCTCCCGCTCCTCGGAGAGTTCCTGGATCTTCTGCATCACGCTCTGGGCCATCTGGTAACCTCCCGGCTTCCTTGCGTCGACACGTACCATTCTAGCGGAAAGCTTATGTAGAACCGCTGTGTACCGGGTTTGCGTGCTCTACAATTGAAGCCAAGAGAAGGGAGAGACTTGCTCAAGAAGATCTACCACCTGGGCTACGTGGTCGAGGACATAGAAGCCGCGGCCCGCTTCTACGAGGAGCACTTCGACGCCGCTTTGGGCGAACCGGAGGAGGTCGAGGAGCAGGGCATAGTCGCCGCGATGTTCGAGGTGGGGGAGTCCAAGATCGAGCTCGTCCAACCCACCCGCCCCGACTCGCCCGTGGGCAAGTTCCTCGAGAAGAGGGGCGAAGGTTTCCACCATGTCGCCTTCCAGGTCGAAGACCTTGAAGGGACCCTGAAGGAGCTAAAGGAGAACGGCGTTGAGCTGATAGACGAGGAGCCGAGAATAGGTGTAGGCAGGACGCGCATGGCCTTCGTCCACCCCAAGGGCGCCTTCGGCGTCCTGACCGAGCTCGTCGAGCTGCCTGAGAGAGACGGAGATTAGGAGAAGCGCGAGGATGGACGTCGAGAAGAAGGACGAACGCCGGACGGACTCCGGGATCGAGGTTAAACCCCTCTATCGTCCCGAGGATCTAGAAAGCTTCGACTACTCGGATAAGCTGGGCGACCCCGGGGAGTACCCGTACACCCGCGGCATCTATCCCACTATGTACCGTGGCAGGTCCTGGACCATGCGCCAGTACGCGGGCTTCGGCACCGCCAAGGAGACCAACAAGCGCTTCAAGTACCTCATCGATGCCGGCCAGACCGGGCTCTCGGTCGCCTTCGACCTGCCGACCCAGATGGGCCGCGACTCGGACCACGAGCTCTCCTTGGGCGAGGTTGGCAAGGTTGGGGTCTCCATAGACTCTTTGCTCGACATGCGCGACCTCTTCGACGGCATCCCCTTGAAAGACGTCTCGACCTCCATGACCATCAACGCCACGGCCTCTATCCTACTCTTGCTCTACTCCCTCGTCGCCGAGGAGCAGGGCGTGGAGGCCAAGGACGTCACAGGCACCACCCAGAACGACATTTTGAAGGAGTACCTGGCGCGCGGCACCTACATCTATCCTCCCGCTCCCTCCATGAGGATCACGACTGACATGTTCGCCTACTGTGCCAAAGAACTGCCGCGCTGGAACACGATCTCCATCTCGGGCTATCACATCCGCGAGGCGGGATCGACCGCCGTCCAGGAGCTCGCTTTCACCCTCTCGAACGCCGTCGCCTACGTCGAGGCGGCCGTCGAAGCGGGCCTAGACGTGGACGAGTTCGGCCCTCGTCTCTCGTTCTTCTTCAACGCCCACAACGACCTCTTCCAAGAGGTCGCCAAGTACCGGGCGGCGAGGAGGATGTGGGCGAAGATCATGAAAGAGCGCTTCGGCGCGGAAGACGAGAAGAGCCTGCGCCTGCGCTTCCACACCCAGACGGCGGGTTCATCGCTCACCGCCCAGCAGGCCGAGAACAACGTAGTCCGCACCACCGTGCAGGCGCTCTCCGCTGTCTTGGGCGGAACGCAGAGCCTGCACACCAACGCCTTCGACGAGGCCCTGGCTTTGCCGACCGAGAAGAGCGCCAGTATAGCTCTCAGGACGCAGCAGATCCTGGCAAACGAGGGCGGCCTAACGGAGACCGCCGACCCCTTGGGAGGCTCCTATTACGTCGAGTCCTTGACGGACGCCGTCGAGGAGGAGGCCTGGGAGTACATAAGGCGGATAGACGAGATGGGCGGCTCGGTGAAGGCGATAGAGAAGCGCTTCATGCAGCGCGAGATCGAGGAGGCCGCCTACCGCTACCAGCGCGAGGTGGAGAAGGAGGAGCGCATCATCGTCGGCGTCAACCGCTACGCCGCCGATGAAGACCCAGAGATGGAGCTCCATTCCGTCGACGACTCCATCCTTGAGAGGCAAGCCGAACGCCTGAAGGAGCTCAAAGAGAGCCGCGACAACGGGGCCGTCGAGAGAACGCTCTCCGACATAAGTAAGGCTGCCGAAAAGTCGGAGAACCTGCTGTATCCGATGAAGGAAGCCCTTGGAAACCTCGCGACTTTGGGCGAGGTCTCCGACGCTTTGCGCGAAGTCTTCGGGCAGTACCGGCCCTCTTCCTGATCCTATCGGGCTTCGTGTAAAACGCTTGACCAAGTTTTCTGGCGACCATCGCCGAGATCAGCAGAGAGCTCGAAGAGGAGGCCAAGAAGGGCACGCCGGTCGTGCAGCTGGCGCCCGGCGAAGACTTACCCCTCCAAGCGGAACATCATCCTGCCGCAGGAGCTGCAAAGGGCGAAGGGGCTACGCGAGGCCAGCGCCGCCTTTTGAGGTCCCTTTGGAGGGACCTGGTGCGCATGGCGAAGGCGCGCGCATGGATGATACCTATTCTAATTGAGGGCAGGGAACGGTACACGCCCTTGGAGGACCTAGAAGCTGCGTACCCGCGGAACTTTGAGGTGTTGGAATCGCACAACGCGTGGCGCCTTGCCGAGGCGGAGAGGCGCCTGGCGGAGGCCGAGCAGGCGGCATTCGCCGCGGATGCGCTGGAAGAGATAAGGAACCTGCCCGAAAGCTAAAAGGCCAGGGCCCTAAAGAGAGTAGGGGAGGCTCCGGCTCTTTTCGTGCCGGGCCGAGGCTCCTGGTTCTACAACCGGGCGAACAATCGCCGAACCAGGGCCGAGAAGCTACGCCCAAACCACCATCCCTCGCGGCGCTCCGGCACGTTCGCGTCCTGGGTCGGTATCCGGCCCTCGCTCGGGGGCGCTGGTACCTGCAAGCTCTCACCACACCGGCGACAAGACCTGTCTCGCAGGCCTGCTGCTTCCCCGCAGAGCGGGCAATAACGTCCAGCTGACTCCGCTATCCTCTCGCTCCTCCGCTACCCCTTAGAGCATCATAGCATTGCAATCTCCCTCCCAAAAGCCCAGCTCGGCTCTTCTTTGCACCAACCCACGGACCGGGGTGTAGCAGCCTAATCTTTTCCGCGTCTATTGGATTAGGTCGGGCAAAGACAGCAGAGGAGGTAAGCGCGTGGCCGGTCTGGAGAAAGAAGCTAAGAAAGTTGTAGAGCAAGCGAAAGGGGCTTCCTCGACGTCCGCTGGGGGAAAGAAAGCCTCTGGCGGAAAGTAGAAGAAGGGTGAGGGGTCCGGAGCCGATAAAGCTAAGAGGGCGGCAAGAGAACTCTTGAAGTGACGAATCCGACAGGTTCATGAAGAGGGTTGGGGACCTTACTCTAGGGGGCTCCGGCCCCTTTGTACGTCGAGCCAAACGACCCCGCCTCAAGCTCGGACCATGTTGCTCCGCACGCTATAGCGCGAGCGTCCCCCTTTCGTACACGAGGCCGGTGGTAGCCCGAAGGTGGTTCACCTTCCTTTCCGGCAGCAGGGCAACAAACTGCTCCCAGATGGGCTCGATGACGTAAGATGGCAGTGCGGGAACGGGCATGCTCCTTTTCATCGGGAAGCTTTAGCGACTCCCGGGATGGTCGGGCGTCCCGTACCCGCCTTACAAGTAGACGCGCTTCATCCCTATTGGCGCAGCCTCTAAGACGACGGCCAGATAAAGGATCAGATTCTCAAATCTATAAGTTAAATCTATAAGTGAAGAAGACAAATCTGCAGAGCAAGACGGCCACTAGTGGATGCCTCAACGCCGCCCAAGTCCTAGGTTGCAGCCGACAGCACTCACCCTTACCTGGTCCCCGGCACCAGACAACTCCAATGAAAAGACTATTTTGGTCGGCAAGCTCTCTACCTCATCTGGTTCTGCGCTAACTAACGAGACGGTGACGGTGTGGCGCTCGACGAACGGCGGAAGCAGCTGGACCCAGGACGGCTACGCCACCTACGACTCCGCATCCGGCACCTACAAAGCTAATCGCTCCTTGACGGCCAAACCACCTACCAGATGCTTGGGCCACCGCCGATGCTAGCCATGCTGCTACCTGGAGTCCCATAAAGACCTTCTACGTGAAGTAAACGAAACGGGATTATCCCGTTGACGAATCACACGGCTCGCGCCGCTGCTAAAATGGCGGGGTGGATCGTTCCCCTCTTTTCACCTCGGATTTCTGGCGTCATTGCAGATTCTTGTTTGTCCGGGAAATTCTGTTCCCGTGGGGAATCTTGAAGAGCATAGATTCCTTGGCAGGCAGAATCGTTGTTGGCCTGCTGAGATAGTGGGAATAGTAGGCGCTGGCATAGGCGCTGCTATAGGCGCATTCTTTCAGGCACTTCCCTGGGAGGTGGCAGCGGCTATATTTCTGCTGCTTTTCCTTGTATGGCTTAGTGGGGGCAAGCTATGAGGTTAAGAGGGAGAAGGATGGCCTTGAGCAAAAGCTAGCGACCACCAAGAAGCGCAAAGGCGTAATGGATTTGCTTGGGAATGCTCAAGAGGAGGGGGAAAGTCTCAAGCAGGGCAGAAAGTATCCCTTTAATGCTGAAATCAGCGATGAATACCAAGCAAGGTACGATAAAGAGGTGCGTATGTGGGTGAATCGCACCTATAACCTGATTAACGATGCTTTTGGGAAAGCGTGGGCACAGCGCTTTATTAGCAATGAAGGGTATACAGAAATAGAGTTGTTGGGGTATGAACCACCTCCATATGTGTATCTAAGCTTTACCCAAAGAAGGTATTTGATACCCGCTCGTCTAAAGCGGCTCCATGAGCTAATACCCCAATTACATGGCCTTGACGTAAACCCCGACTTCGACCCTCAAGACTGGAACAACAGCCAGTAGTTGTCGGGGTATACAGGTAAACCCTGATGCCCTCTCGAATGCACTTAGGGTATAATCGTGTCCAAAGGTTTTGCCAACCGAGAGGGCACCATATGGTCGAAGAAAAGAGAAACAACGGAGGCGCGACCCGCACGGTCAGCATTGACTTCTCCGAAGAGGCTTATGAGGCGCTTGAAAGACTTGCCGAGGAGAAGGGCGTCTCAATGGCCGAGGTGCTTCGTGACGCAATATCACTTGAACAGTGGATTGAGCAGTTGCGTAAAGACAAGGATGCTCGTCTGCTCATCGAGCGTGAAGGTGAACGCCGCGAACTCGTCTTAGATTAGTTTTCCGATTTTCTAGTTCTACCCTATGAGTGAGAAACTACCTGGGGGTGTTGTCGGACCCCCAGAGCCACAGCCTCTCGGAGAAGAACGTGCTCTTCGTGAAGAAGAAACGCGTAGCAGGATTACAACTGCAACCCTAATCATTTTCGGGGCGACAATCATATTAAGCTTCATTGGTGCCTTTATAGGACAATGGGCAGAGGTAAAGGAACTACTTGATGTAATTTTGCCACTTGAGGCCACCCTCATCGGAGGAGTAGCAGGCTACTATCTCGGCACTGGTACGCAACCGTAAAGCGGTGCTTTATGAATCCGCGATTAGTTTCGCGTAAGGTAGGTTGTTTGCCACCAACAGCTTGCACATAGCATCGCGGAACATGTGCGGGTTCTCGCGGTTGTTGAACCTGAACTCTAGCTCGTCCAAGTAGGCGTCTAGGTGCTTCGCGCTCACTTGGTGGTAGCTGCCGATGATGCTCCGCTTGAGTAGGCTCCAAACGTTCTCAAGTGAGTTGGTATGAATATCGCCTTTGACGTACTCTTTTTCGTGGTGCTTGACCGTTTCGTGCTCGGTATTATCGTCGGCGATGCCCATGTAAGAGGGTAGCTCATCGGTGTAGATGGCTTGGGCATCTCCGGCGGTATTCTCCCGGATAAAGCCCTGTAAGGTCTCTCGGTCCCTTCCGCGCACTACCTGAAGTCTTATCGCCCCGCCACGCTCAAAGGCTCCAACCACCACGGTTTTGTTGCCCCTGTAGCCGCGCCCCATTCCTTCGACCTCGCCACCGACGAATGTTTCGTCCACTTCGATGAAGCCCTTTAGGAGTTGGGCATCTACCTCACTGAGCGCGGAGCGGATGCGGTGGCATAAGTACCAAGCGGTCTTGTAGGAGACCCCGAGTGTACGCTTGAGTTGAAGAGCAGAGATTCCCTTTTTGCTCTCCACGATAAGGTAAACTGCCAAAAACCACTTCCATAAAGGAAGGTGTGTATCATGGAAGATAGTGTTAGTGGTGACAGAGAATTGGTAGCGGCATGATTTGCACTGGTGTTTCTTCTGGTTCTCTAGCCACGGTACTTCGTCCGAGTCGCAACGCAGGCACTTTACCCCGTCCGGCCAGCGCAGCTTTCGCAGGTGATTGCGACATTCCTCTTCGCTGCCGAAGTTCTCTATCAGCGACACAAGGTTTATCTCTTGTTCTTTTAACATGGGAGGTCTCCTGAATGCCCCGGAAAAAGAAGCACCCCATTGAGATGACAACGGAAGAGACGATGAAGAAACTGTTCCCCAAAGAAGTACGGGATTACGTCAAGGACGTTGCCAAAAAGTCCCGCAAATTCGAGAAAAAATCGCCTCATAAGTGAATTCTACATGAGGCTTACTGATTCGTTAAGTATATAATCCCGAAACGAAAACTACGCCTGAGATGACATAAGGTTGCTCAGCCAGGAGTACTCTGAGCATTCCCTTTGGCGTCTCGTTCCCGGTAGGACGCGCCGGGAGCGGGATGCTGCTGTGGTAAGATGAGCGCTGGAAGCAAGGGGAAGCCGTCCCCGTTCTTAATACTTGCGGTCAGCCGGGGTTTGGCTCCGGAGGAGGTTCTTGGAAAATATGAGCGGTTGGTTTCGTAGGCGCAAAAGCGGCAGCTTGCAGGATAAGTTCGAGCGGACTCCGGAGAGGCCAGCGAGTGCTGGAGAGCTTCGCGAAGGGACTCCCCGAGGCACCGCGCCTCTCGAGGTTGAGTCCGAGACTGCCGAGAATCTCGTGGACCGCACACCGGAGCCGGAGGAGCCTGCCGACGGCTTCTCGGAGGCCGGAATCCGGGAGGCATTGAGGGACGTTCGGGACCCCGAGATCGGGCGCGACCTCGTCTCCTTGAACATGGTCCGCGAGGTCCAGATCGAAGGTTCGGGCGTCACCGTGGGCGTTGCCCTCACGACGGCCGGCTGCCCGTTGAAGCACAGGATCACCACCGACATCCGCGACCGGCTCATGGAGATCGAGGGCGTAGAGAACGTCGAGGTAGACTTTGGCGTGATGACCGATACTGATCGCCAGAACCTCCTGACCTCACTGCACGGCGGCCCCTCCGAGCTCGCCCCCGCCTTTAAGGACGAGTCAAAGTCCCGCATCATCGCCGTGGTCTCCGGCAAGGGCGGCGTCGGCAAGAGCACTGTGGCTGTGAACCTGGCGGCGGCGCTAGACCGGGCCGGTCACTCGGTGGAGATCCTCGACGCCGACGTGCACGGCTCCTCAATCCCCGTGATGCTCGGATCTTTGGAGAAACCCAACGTCGTCGGCGGCGTGATTTTCCCGATAGAGTCGAAGACGGGCCTGAAGTTCATCTCGATGGGCAACTTCGTCAACGAGGGGCAGGCGATCATCTGGCGCGCCCCAATCGTCAACAAGGCCCTGACACAGCTCATGCGCGACGTCTACTGGGACGAGCCGGACTTCATCATCGTCGACCTGCCACCCGGCACCGGCGACGTAGCCCTCACGGTGGCGCAGATGATCCCCAAGGCCGAGGCTTTGGTGGTCACTACCCCGCAAGCCGACGCGGCGCGGGTTGCCGTGAAGGCGGGCAAGATGGCCGTGCAGGCGCACCTCAAGGTCGTGGGCGTGGTAGAGAACATGGGCTATGCTGAGTGCCCGTGCTGCGGCGAGAATCTCAGGATCTTCGGCGGCGACGGCGGCGATAGGGTGGCGGGCGAGCTGGACAGCCGCGTGCTCGGGCACATCCCCATCCTCCCCGATGCCACCGGCGAGCCCGGCAACGCCCTCTTCGCGGAAGGCACAGCCCCCGCGCGCGCCTTCGATGAGATCGCCCATGCCCTCGCTCGGACGAAGGCCCGCAAGCGCATAAAGGTGCTGTAGGCGCAACGAAGCCGCTCGCCCCGGACCAGCACTATGTTCGCGCTGGGGTACTCGCGCCGAGAGAAGACCAGCCGGTCCGTCGGGTGAGCCACGACCGGGTTCTCTCGCCGCCGTACATCTAGTGCGCTAGGCGCAACTGTCCGGGGAAGCCGCCGAAGGAAGCCTGAAGCACCTCCACGCCGTCCTGATTGAGGAAGCGGGCGTTCGCCGTGATCCTGCGCTTCGCTTCGTCTTTTTCGATGACCGTGACAGTGCAGGTGATCGTGTCCCCGACAAAGACCGGCGCAACGTACTCGAAGGACATCTCGGTGGCGAGAAAGCCGAGCATTCCCCCGATGTGCGTAAGCATGCTCCCGGTCAGCAGGCCGGGTATGGTGAGCCGTCCGTACCAACTTGCTTTAGCGAAGGACTCGTCCTGGTGGTAGGGGTTGAAGTCGCCGGTCACGCCGCAGAAAAGAGCGACGTCCCCGTCGGTGAAGGTGCGCCGGAAGGTGAAGGTCTGCCCGACGTCCATCGCGTCGAACGCCTCCTGCAACTGCCGCTTGAACTCCTGCGTCGCCTCCGGCATAGAAGCTAATAGCCGACCGCTGAACGTCGACGGCTAACCGTGTAGCACCTCTACCATGTTGCGCACGTCGTTCGCGCTGTTCTCCAGGTCGGCGAGCTCCTCGTCGGTGAGGTTGAGCTGGATGATCTCCTCGATGCCGCCCGCGCCGAGCTTTATGGGCACGCCGACGAAGAGGTCGTTTATGCCGTACTCGCCTTGCAGGTAGGTGGCGCACGGGAGGATGCGCTTCTGGTCTAAGAGGATCGCGTCGACCATCTCGACGATGGCGGCCGCGGGTGCGTAGAAGGCGCTCCCGCTCCCGAGGAGCTCGACGATCTCCCCGCCGCCCTGTCGCGTGCGCTGCACGATGGCGTCCACCCGGTCTTGGGACAGGAGCTCCGTGATCGACACCCCGTTTACAGTCGCCATGCTCGGCAGCGGCACCATGTTATCGCCGTGCCCGCCCAAGACAAGCGCGAAGACGTCGCGCACCGAGACCTCGAGTTCCTGGGCTATGAAGGTACGATAGCGGGCGGTGTCGAGGATACCGGCCATCCCGACCACGCGCTCGCGCGGGAAGCCGCTCGTCTCCAGCGCTACGTGGCACATAGCGTCCAGCGGGTTCGCCACGACCACGATGACGCAGTTCGGAGAGTGTTCCACCAGCTGCTCGGTTACGCTCTGGACGATCCCCTGATTCTCGTTGAGCAGGTCTTCGCGGCTCATCCCAGGCTGGCGGGGCTTGCCGCTGGTTATGACGACTACGTCCGAGCCCGCGGTCTCCTGGTAGCTGTTCGTGCCGACGACGTTTGAGTCGAAGCGGATGATGGGACCGGACTCGAGTATGTCCAAAGCCTTGCCCTGCGGTAGTCCCTCGACGATGTCCACGAGCACCACATCAGCGAAGTTGCGCATAGCGAGGTGCAGGGCCGTCGTGCCCCCGATGTTGCCCGCCCCGACGACCGTCACCTTGAACTTTCCTGGCATAGACAGACCCTCCTCTTTCGTCCGGCGTCCTGCAACAATAATAGGGGAATCTACGCGCCTCTGCCGCGTCGTCCCCGGACTAAAATACCCCCGAACGCACCAGGATAAGCAAGGAGAGCCGTTGGAGGTAAATCAGGCTATAGAGACGCGCCGCAGCGTTGGACAGGTTAAGCAGGATCCGGTGCCCAGGGAGATCGTGGAGAAGATCCTCGAGAGCGCCGTCCACGCGCCGAACCACAGGCTCACCGAGCCCTGGCGCTTCCACGTCTTTACCGGCAAGGGACGTGGCGAGCTCGCCCGCGCCCGCGCCGAGGTGGCGAGGATTCAGGCCGAGGGCGAAGAAGAGGAGTTCGCCGCTGGCAGGATAAGCCGCGAGCGCAAAAAGGCGTTCCGGGCGCCGGTCGTGATAGTCGTTATCTCCAAAGGCGGCCGCGACGAGGTCGAGACGCTGGAGAACTACGCTGCCTGCGCCGCCGCCGTTCAGAACATGCAGCTCACTGCACACTCTTTGGGCCTCGCCACCATCTGGCGTACCGGTCCCGTCGCCTATCATCCGTATATGCGCGAATTCTTCGGTTTAGAGAACGGCGACAAGATCGTCGCTCACCTCTACCTAGGCTACCCCGACGTGACAGAGCGGTCCCGTAGGCGTGAGCCCGCCTCGACGAGGACCGTCTGGCACGAGGGCCAAGTCGGCTGATGCACAATCCGGATCAGGTCGAGATACCCGCGAAGGTGGCGCTGGACACCCTAAAGCCCGGAGAAAAACACGACTTCTATCGTATACTTGAGTTACGAGTGGTTACGAGCAGGGACGGCGCCTCGAAGGTAAGCGGGGTGTTCGACGAAGGCTTCGGTGTTTGGATGGAAAAGTCAGTCCACATTGACTTTCCACCCGGCAAACGTATGGGTTAGGTTTAACGCCTTTTCTGAGGGCGAGAGGGCTAAGGTGCAGCTATTTAGACCATAAATGGTCTTTCAATACCGTTTCCAAAATACAAAACAGTCCGAGCTGCGGTTCCGCGCCCTGCTGACCGACGGCGCACAGGAGGTGCGCTTCGAGCGGGTGGTGGGCTCTACCTAATACGTCCGGACTTCCGAGAAGCCACCTTGTGAGCAACCCGGTGATTAAGAAGGGCCAGGGTCCTAGCTTCGCTGGGGCTTTGGCCTTTTGTTTAGGTTTGCGGCTTGTCGGCAACGTATGAATACAGGTGGCGCAGAAGAGGAGCGAGCAGTGGCAGTGGCCATCCAGGGCGCGGTGCTCATCAGGGAATACCGGCAAGCCTACACCGACAACATAGTTTACAGGCGAAGGTGCGACAACTGCGGATACCTGGCTCCCACTCCTGCCATCTCGGTTTCGTGTTTGCCCTACCAAACCGAAATGTACGGCTGCCACCACGCGGAGAGCTTCGTTTGCCAGTTTTGCGGTAATCATCAGGTGGTGAAGATCCAAGGGGGGTAGTAGGCTTACCCCTCACCTTCATAACCTCTGAGTTTCCGAGATTTTTGGTTTTAAGCTAGGAGATTTGGGGGATAAAATAGTGTTGGAACTGTACCTTGAGTAGGAGGTATGGACCAATGGACAGAGTAGCTTGAGACATAGAGGCACTCTGTTTAGATGAGTCCACGGCGTAACGTCGTGGCAATGGCCAGGGTCCTCGGGGCTCTGGCCCTCTCTTTGCCTATAGCCCCGGACCTATTGCTTAAGCACGCTCG
>JALZEL010000303.1 GCA_030862075.1 Actinomycetota bacterium
GACCCTCGAGGATGTGCGCTCGGGCCTGAGCTCGCTGCAGCTCGTAGCGCGTCCGGCGCGTCACCACCTCGAACTGGTGGGCGACGTAGTGCTTGAGGGCCTCCTTGTACGAGAGCGTCCGAGGCACACCGTCCACGAGCGCCACGAGGTTAACCCCGAAGCTTTGCTGCATTTGAGTGTGCTTGTAGAGGTTGTTCAGGACGACCTTCGGCACCGCCTCGCGCTTGAGCTCGATGACGATGCGCATCCCCGTCCGGTCGGACTCGTCCCTCAAGTCCGAGATGCCGGTGAGCTTGCGGTCCTTGACAAGCTCGGCGATCTTCTGCAGCAAGTAGCTCTTGTTGACTTGGTAGGGGATCTCGGTGACTACGATCTGGGTGCGGTTTCCCTTGATTTGCTCGGTGTGCGCCCTAGCCTGCACTCTCACGGAACCACGGCCCGTGAGTACCGCGTCTCGGATACCCTGGCGGCCCACGATGATGCCGCCCGTCGGGAAGTCCGGCCCCCCTATGTACTCGAGAAGCTTCTCGTCCGCGAGCTCCGGTTCGTCTATGAGCGCCACGGTCGCATCCACGACCTCGCCGAGGTTGTGCGGCGGTATCTTCGTCGCCATACCGACCGCGATGCCGTCCGCCCCGTTGACCAGGAGGTTCGGGAACCTCGCCGGCAGCACCACCGGCTCGCGCTGGCTCTCGTCGAAGTTTGGCGCGAAATCAACCGTGTCGGAGCTAATATCCCGGAGCATCTCCGTCGCCATCCGGGCGAGGCGCGCCTCCGTGTAGCGCATCGCCGCCGCTGGATCCCCGTCGACGCTCCCGAAGTTCCCCTGTCCGTCGACGAGCGGGTACCGGAGCGAGAAGCCCTGAGCGAGCCGTACCAGCGTGTCGTAGACCGCGGCGTCTCCGTGCGGGTGGTACTTACCGATGACCTCGCCGACGACCGTCGCGCTCTTGCGGTACGGCCGGTTCGGCTGCAGCCCCAAATCGTGCATCGCGTACAAGACGCGCCGGTGCACGGGCTTCAGGCCGTCGCGCACGTCCGGGAGCGCCCGCGAGACGATCACGCTCATCGCGTAAGAGAGGAAGGAGTCCTTTATCTCCTCCTCGATGGAGTGGGGCTTTATGTTCCCCGAGAACGTATCAAGCATCTAAGTTCTTCACCTCTTTGGCGTTCGCCTCGATGAACTCGCGCCGCGGCTCGACCTTGTCCCCCATGAGCGCCGTGAAAAGCTCGTCCGCCACCGCCGCCGAGTCCACCGTTACCTGCAAGAGCGTCCGGTGCTGCGGGTCCATCGTCGTCTCCCAGAGCTGGTTCGGGTTCATCTCCCCGAGGCCCTTGAAGCGCCCGATGCTGGCGTTGCCGTTCGCGTTCAAGCGCGTCAGCGTCTCCTGCAGCTCCCGGTCGTTGTAGACGTAGTGGTCACGGCGGTTGTGCGTGACCTTGTACAGGGGCGGCTGGGCGATGTAGACGTAGCCGGTCTCGATCAGCTCCGGCATGTTCCGGAACAGGAAGGTCAGCACCAGAGTCCGAATGTGGCTCCCGTCTACGTCGGCGTCGGTCATGATAACGATCTTGTTGTAGCGGGCCTCCCCGACGTCGAAGCTGTCCCCCACGCCAGCCCCAATCGCGCTGATCATGGCCTGTATTTCGGCGTTCGAGAGAACCTTGTTCATGTTGGCCTTCTCGACGTTCAGGATCTTGCCGCGCAACGGCAAGATCGCCTGGAAGTTCCTGTCGCGCCCCTGCTTGGCCGAACCGCCCGCAGAGTCGCCCTCGACAATGTACAGTTCGCTCCGGGCCGGGTCCTTCGAGGAGCAGTCCGCGAGCTTCCCCGGAAGCGTCGAGCTTTCCAGGTAGCCTTTCCGGATCGTGTCGCGCACCTTGCGAGCGGCCTGTCGCGCCCGCGCGGCCTGCAAAGCCTTGTTGATGATCGCCTTGGCCTCGCCGGGCTTCTCCTCGAGGAACTCGGCAAGGAAACGATTCGTGCTGCTCTCGACGAGGCCCTTGATCTCCGTGTTCCCTAGCTTGGTCTTGGTCTGCCCTTCGAACTGCGGCTCCCTAAGCTTGACGGAGATGACCGCCGCCAGACCCTCCCTGATGTCGTCGCCGGTGAGGTTCTCTTCCTTCTCCTTGAGGAGCCCCTTCTGCCGTGCATAGGCGTTGATCGTGCGCGAAAGGGCAGCCCTGAAGCCCGAAAGGTGCGCCCCGCCCTCGTGCGTGTTGATGTTGTTGGCGAAGGTAAAGACCGAGTCCTGGAATCCGGAGTTCCATTGCATGGCGACCTCGACGTCGCCGACGGCCTCCTCGCGCTCGAAGTAGAAGATGGTCTTGTGTACCGGGTCCTTCGCCTCGTTTATGTGCTCCACGAAGTCCCTGATGCCGCCCTCGTAGCGATATGCTACGGAGCGGTCCTCCTCGCGCTCGTCTACAAGCGTAATCTTTAAGCCCTTGTTCAAAAACGCCGACTCGCGGAACCGGCGGCTCAAGGTGTCGAAGGAGATCTCCTGTGTCTCCGTGAAGACCTCCGGGTCGGGCAGAAAACGAATCGTCGTCCCGGTCCCCTCGCCCTTCTTCAGCTTGCGCGCCTTCTTCATCTCGCCTTTTGGAAAACCGCGCTCGTAGCGCTGGGTCCAAACGTGCCCGTCACGCCTTATCTCCATCTCGAGCCACTCGGACAAAGCGTTCACCACTGAGGCTCCGACGCCGTGCAACCCGCCGGAGACCTTGTAGCCCTGTCCGTCGAACTTCCCGCCGGCGTGCAACGTGGTCATGATAACCTCGGCGGCGGACTTGCCGTACTTGTCCATCTTGCCCACGGGCATCCCGCGCCCGTCGTCGGCCACGGAGACGGAGTTGTCGGGACGGACGGTCACGGAGATCTTCGTGCAGTGCCCGGCCAGGGCCTCGTCTATGGAGTTGTCCACTATCTCCCAGACGAGGTGGTGCAATCCCCTGGCCCCGGTCGAACCGATGTACATCGCCGGCCGTCTTTTGACGGCCTCGAGGCCCTCCAAGACCTGGATAGAACTTGCATCGTAACCGCGCTTAGCATTCTTGGGAACAGGGTTAGCCGCCAAGGAACCACGCCCTCCTAGTAACACGACCGGCGCCTCCGCCGGAGCCGAACTCTTTGGGATAACCTAGCACCCGAAGATTGTAACACACTTTATGCGTTCTCCAAACGCCCAAACAACCATTTTACGGCTTACGTAAGCCATTTTTTCAGGCGTTGGGCTACCCCCTAACACCACCTTTAGTGGCCTCCAGGATCGAACCCCCAGATATGCGTATCATCCACGCCTTTTCGAGAACTTTCTCTTCGAAGTATTCGAGGTTCGTCGTGGAGATGACGGCCTGGGTGCTCCCCAAAAAGTACTCGGAGAGGTACCCCCTGCGCTTCTCGTCGAGCTCGCTCATCACGTCGTCGAAGAGCAGGATTGGGTCTTGCCCGGTCTCCCCCCTCAAATACTCCCTTGCCGCAAACTTCAAGGCCAGCGTCGCCAGCCTTTGTTGGCCCTGAGACCCATAGGTCGTCAGGCTCGCCCCGCCGAGAAGGACCGCAAAGTCGTCCCGGTGCGGCCCGAGCGAGGTGGTGCCACGCTCTATGTCGGCGCTGTGTGCCTCTCTGAGGGCCTCGGCGTACCCTTCTAAGGGGGCGCTATGGGAATAGCGTAGCGCGGCCTTCTCGAGGCCGTACAGGGCCCTTAGAGCGTCTCCGAAGAGAGCACCCAGGGGCCCTATCGCCGCGTCGCGGCCTTTCAGGACCTGCTCGCCGAGCTCCACGACCTTGCGGTCCCACGTTTCGAGGGTCCTCTCGGAGGAGAGGCCGTCGCGGATGCGCCTTAGGAGTTGGTTGCGTTGTTGGACTACCTTCGCATACTCCACGGTGGCGCGGGCGTAGGTGGGCCTGAGCGAGGAGAGCAGCCCGTCGAGGAACTCCCGGCGGTCGGCGGGGGCGCCCTTGACGACGCGGATGTCGTCCGGGAAGAAGGTAACGACCCTTACCCCCGCGCCTCCGGCGGCGTAGGCCGTGAGGGAGGGCGCGGAGACGCCGTCCACGGTGAGGCGCTTCTTCTGGCCAGGAGCGTAGCCGACGGCCACCTTGCGCTCCTCTCCCCCATCCCCGTCCAGGCCCACGCGCATCTCGGTGCGCACGAAGTCCCCCCCCCAGCGGACGACCTCCGAGTCGTTCGGGGTGCGGGGCGTCGAGCCGGTAGCGGCGAAGGAGATGGCCTCGAGGAGGTTCGTCTTGCCCTGCGCGTTGTCGCCGACGATTATGTTGAGGCCCGGAGCGAGGAGGATGGTCGAGTCGGCGTAGTTGCGGAAGTTGACGAGGCGGATGGCCCGCAGGTAGCTCACCCGACCTCCAGCCTCTCGTCTCCCACCTCGACGACGTCCCCTTTCTCGAGCTTGCGGCCGCGGCGGGTTTCGACCTCGCCGTTGACGCGGACTTCCCCGGTCTGGATCAGGGCCTTCGCCTCGCCGCCGGTCCCGGCGATGCTCGCCGACTTGAGGGCCTGCCCCAGGGTGATCCCGGTTGGGAGCTCCAAGTCGCTCTCTAGCCCCGGGCCGGGTCGCGCATCGGCATGATCAGGTACAGAAAATCCGTTTCCTCCCCGTCGGCATCCGGCACTATGAGCCCGGGCTTTAATGACTCGTTGAGCTTGAAGAGCACCTTCTCCGAGTCGACCGCCGAGACGCCGTCCAGGAGGTAGCTCGGGTTGAAGGAGATGTGGAACTCGTCCTCGCTCGTGGCGGGCAGCCTCTCGCGGGCCTCCCCCACCTCCCCGTTCCTCACCATCACCTCGACGGCTCCCTCGGAGAAGGCCAGGCTCACCGGCACTGGCGGGGTCTGGCGCTGGGCGAAGAGGTTCACGCGGCGCAAAGTGTCGACCAGGTCCTCGCGCTGGACAGAGATCTCGCGCTCAAAGGTCTGGGGCAGCAGGCGCCTGTACTCGGGGAAGTTACCTTCGATGAGCCGCGTGCCGAAGAGGACGTCCCCTATCCTGAAGATCGTCTGGTTCTCCGAGAGCACGACCTCGACCTGCTCCTCGTCCGAGCCGCTTATGATACGGCTCACCTCCTGCATCGCCCGGGCGGGTATGATCGCCTCTCGCGAGCCGTCGAAGGTGGTAGTGAGCTCGGTCTCCTTGATGCTGAGGCGGTAGGAGTCCGTCGTCACCATTCTGATGCGCGACTCCTCAAAGGAGATCAAGATACCCGTCAACACCGGACGCGTCTCGTCCCTGGAGTATGACCGCGAGACCTTCTCGACGGTTTCGACGAGCGCCTCGCCGCTCATCTTAAAGGCCCCCGCCTCGTCGAACTTGGGCAGCTGCGGAAAGTCCTCGGCGGCGTACGCCCGGATGCGGTACTCGTTCTCCCGCGCCGAGAGACGTACCACGCCCTCCGAATGGTCGTGGACGAGACCGAGCTCGCCCCTGGGCAATGAGCGCACTACGTCGTTGAATATCCGGGCCGGAATGACCACCCGCCCCTCCTCCTCGACCTCCGCCGGAGAGGAGGTCTGGATCGAGAGCTCCATGTCTGTCGCCGAGAGCCTCACCGCCTCTCCCTGCGCCTCCAATAAGATCCCGCCCAGTAGCTGGACCGTCGAACGCGCCGATACCCCCCGCGAAGCCAACGCGAGCTTCCTGCCAAATACGTCCGTATTACAAACGGCCCTCATCACCCTTCCTCCTTCCTCTACTATTATTACTTAAACCATTACTCTATTAGAATAATAATAGTAATAAGGCCTGTGGACAGTGTGAATAACTTCGTGATTTGCCTTACCTAAGCCTAAAACACACCTACGAGGCTGTGGACGGAAATGTGGATAACTCACGATTTCCTGTGGAAGAAATGTGGATAACCCACGAGTTATCCACAGCCTCGAGTTGTCCACAAAATTATCCACAGACTTATCCACAGATTCTACCCCTCTTATCCACAGGTTTATCCACAACCCATATCGCTATATGGCGATACATCAGCATCAGATACGGTGCTACCGATACTTTTATCCACATCTATGGCGATGTATCCACAGTTTTTGTGGATAAGTGCTGGTTTTCTAGGCCGCGTGGTGGTAAGTTATCCACAAGGAGGAGAAGGAGATGTGGAAGGTTTGTGGGTAAGTTCTATTAACTATGCCTATCAAGTGTTACAAACTCCTCGCCCTGGGGGAGGGGATCATGATGGTTTTGGGGAAGGTTCGTACCGTGCTAGGGTTCGCTTAAGGCATCCTGCTGGGCACTAAGATCCGGCTGCTCCTTCAGCGTTTGCTCTTGATGTGGTAGGTGATCTCGTGGATCTGGTTGAAGGCGTCGCGGTCGCTGTTTATGAGGTTAGAGATCTTGGCTGTGGCGTGCATGACGGTGGAGTGGTCGCGGCCGCCGAAGGCGCGTCCGATCTTGGGGAGCGATTCGTCGGTGAGCTCACGGCTGAGGTACATGGCGACCTGTCGAGGGTAAGCGAAGTTCTTGGAGCGGCTGGAGCCGACTAGGTCGGCCTTCGAGATTCCGAAGTAGCGGCAGACCTCATGCTGGATGAGATCTATAGGGATCTCGCGGTACGCCGCGTCGAGCAGGATGTCTTTCAAGACCTCTTCGGCTAGGGCCACACTCACCGTGCGCCCGTAGAGTGAGGCGTAAGCCAGGATGCGCACCAACGCCCCTTCGAGTTCCCTGATGTTCGTCGAGACCTTGGAGGCTATAAATGTCAAGACATCGTCGTCGACCTGGAGTTGGTCCATGATTGCCTTCTTACGCAAGATCGCGATCCGGGTCTCGAGGTCCGGCGGCTGGATGTCCGTGACGAGCCCCCACTCGAAGCGGGAGACAAGGCGGTTTTCAAGGGTCGGGATGTACTTCGGGTGCCTGTCGGAGGTTATGACGATCTGCTTGTTGTCTTCGTAGAGCGCGTTGAAGGTGTGGAAAAAGGCTTCCTGGGTCTCTACCTTCCCTTCCAAAAAATGTATATCGTCTATGAGGAGGACGTCGTTCTCCCGGTAGCGCTTCTGGAACTCCAGGGGGGCGTTGTCCCTCACCGAGTTAATGAAATCGTTGGTGAAGTTCTCGCAGGTCACGTACCGGGTCCGCATGCTCGGATCTTGATCCTCGACGTACTGCCCGACGGCATGGAGCAGGTGTGTCTTGCCCAAGCCGACGCCGCCGTAGACAAAGAGCGGGTTGTAGACGACGCCCGGCGTCTCGGCCACCGCTAGGGCCGCAGCGTGGGCGAACCTGTTGCCGGCGCCGATGACGAAAGTGTCGAAGGTGTACTTTGACTTGAACGGGCGCGGCTTGCGGACGTTGCGGATGAACTCGGCGCCGTTCGAGGCGCGGCCGTTCCCCTCCTCTCGCTCGCCGTTGCCACCGCCCTCGATGCTGACGATCAGGGAAGTGTCCTCTATTCCGAGAGTGGATTCGAGTGCTTCTTCGAGTTGGGGTTTGAAGCGGCTCTCGATGTACTCCTTGGCGAAGAGGTTCGGGACGGAGATCTCCAACTGATTGTCGTAGAGGCTCACGGGCCTCGTCCCCTCGAACCAAACCCTCAAAGAAGGCGTGTTTATGTGCTCAGAGACGCGATCGAGCACCTTTATCCAGACCTCTTCGGCGGAGCGATGCTCCACGGGCTACTTCACCCAGGAGTTGACGATAGCCTCGACCAGATCTCGGCCCAAAGGCGTGATCACGCGCTTCCCCGATTCGGTGCTGGAGACGAGCCCGTGCTCCTCCAGGACGGACAGATCCCGATACGCGGTGCTGACGCTGATCTCCAACCTCTCGGCAACCGTGGAGGGCCCCACTTCCCCGGACTCGAGCACCGTGATCAAGACCTTCTGCTGCCTTTCGGAGATGTTCATCTTGGGCACGGCGTCCGGGTACTTCCTCCCGGCCAGCTTGTTTTCTGGCTCCTCGCCGTCCGTCGCCCGGACGGCCTCCCCCACCGAGACCGTCGCCACGGTGCCGCCCCCGATGTTGTCTTCTATGGAGATCTTTCCTCCCGCCTTCTCGGCGGCCGCGCGGGCGATGCCTAGCCCCGCGCCGACGCCCCGGATGTCCCGGGCTGCCTCCGGCGTGGCGCCTGAGAAGCCGAACTCGAATGCCCGTCCTTTGTCCTCTATCCCCGGGCCCTTGTCCGAAACTCTCACCACGTTGCCTTCTTCCAGAACAGAGACCACGACACCCCTGAAATCGGCGTGAATCAGGTTCTCGATCAGCTCCCGCAAGGCTTCCTCGGGCACGCGCCCACCGGATTCCCTGACCTTTTCCATCACCAGCCTCGAGAACTTCCCGCTGGCCGCGCGCGGAGAAGCCGCCGAAACCTCGCTTACCTCCGGCTCCTCACCTTCTGAGTACACCGCGACCCTGATGCTGACCCCGGCATCCCCTACTTCCCTCTCTGTCCGGTTCGCGTACATCATCCCCAGCACGGATTATTGCGCACCCCTCACCACAGCGCTAGAGTAAAGAGGAGAAAAATAAAACTTTGCAGGCGATTCCTACGATTATTCACAATTTTATCCACAGCTTGTGGATAAGAACAAGCGTTAAAGTAGCCGAGGTGCCCCGAACAACGCAAAAAACGTTCTTAGGAGCAGCCGTTTCTTCTGATTTACGGCTGATATACTTCGACGTAAATCGCGATTTGCAGAACTTTTCTTTGTATTCTCGAAGCGGGTGGTCGCGCCGCGGGCTTCTTTACGCTTGCTGATACTGTTGGACGGATTTCTCGCTTCGGATATACTGACCTGACCGATCATAGTGAAGAGTTATTCTAGGGAGTTCTATGAAGCGTACTTACCAACCGAACCGTCGCAAACGGGCCAAGACGCACGGTTTTCGCAAGCGCATGAGCACGGCCGGTGGCCGTAGGATCATCGCCGCGCGTCGGCGCCGGGGGCGCAAGCGGCTGGCCGTTTAAGGCTTTGTACCGGCGCAGGAGCACGAGCCTTACCGCTTCGCCCGAGTTCGAAAGGGTTTACCGCAAGGGATCTGCTTACAGGGGAAAGCTATTCTCCGTCCACGTCTTGCCGAACACTATGGGAAAACCGAGGCTAGGCCTCTCGGTCTCCAAGAAGGTAGGGACCGCGGTGAACCGCAACAAGGTGCGGCGGCGCCTGAAGGAGGTCTTCCGTTCTTCGGCAGGCGAGCTCCCTAGCGACACGGACATCGTGATTTCGGCCCGTCCGGCAGCCGCGGAAGCCTCGTTCGAGGAGTTGAACGAGGAGTTTCTGCGGTCCCTGCGCAAGCTAAACAAAGGTGCTGCGGACCTAAGAGACGAGGTAAGCTCTTAAGTGGGGCCGAGAAGGATCTTAGCGGGGGCCATCAGGGCGTATCAGCGGCTCGTCTCCCCCATGCTGCCACCTTCTTGCAGGTACTGGCCGAGCTGCTCGCAGTATACACTGGAGGCCGTGCAAAAGCACGGTGTTTTGAAAGGCGGTCTCATGGGAGCGTGGCGGATACTCCGCTGTAACCCTTGGTCAAAGGGAGGGATCGATCCGGTAAAGTGAACGACGTATTCAACGCTATAGCAGACTTTTTTCAGAATCTTTTCAGCCCCGTCGTCGACGTTCTCGGGGCCGTGTTGCTGTACTTCCACGAAAGCCTCGGGGTGGAGTGGTGGTTGAGTATCGCC
>JALZEL010000329.1 GCA_030862075.1 Actinomycetota bacterium
GGCCACGCCCACGCAGGCGAATGGCTGGTCCTGTCTTTGGTGGCCTTGCGCTACGTGGATGACGCAACCCTCACTGAGGGCATGAGGTGGGTGGTGCGCCTGTGCTTCCCGGCCGCGGCTATCCTGATGCCGTTAGCCTTCTTTCTCTCGGTCCTCTCCCCGGAGGCGACGGAGCCCAACCCGCTGATCTACTTGGCCTACGTTGCGGGGGTCGTGCTGGCGGTGGGGCTCTTGGTGCTGGGGGTAGGCCTCATCCGTGGGCGTCGTACGCTGCGTGAGGGGTAAAGTGGGATCTTCTCGCCAAGAAATTTATGGAAACACATCCTGGACGCGCAGGCCTCGCCGCGCATCATACGGATCATAGACGCACTTCGAAGGAAGGAGACGGTGTGTCCGACCACGACGTACCTCCAGAGCCCTAACCTGCCGAGCTTATGGAGGTACCTTCCGGGCCCGACAAGTTGTTGTCCTGGGTCTCCGTACTGTGGCTACTGAACGCGTTGGCTGGTGCGGTGGTGGCCATCCGAGAGGACCTGCCGGGGGAGCTGATCGCCGATGTCTTCATTGGGCGGGACGCGTCCACGGAATTCTTCAAAGGCCTGGGCACGGCGCTGTCCCCCGGACTCATCCACATCGCTGCGCAGGTGATCTGTGCGGAGCTAAGTACGCGCGGCGGGCGGGCGGGGACCGCTGGCGCCGCGGGGCTAACTGTGCTGGGCGCGGGGAGCACCTTCGGGGCACTGGGTGAGAAGATAACGTACAGGGTTCTCTCCCCCAGGACGTTCGATCCCGCCAAGGCGGCCATCATGTCGGCGGGTATCACCCTCTCGGTGCTGATGACCGCCCTTAGCGCGAGGCGGTTGCTCGTTCTGAGGGGCAGGCGCTGAGAGCTGAGCGCATAGAACCTGGACCACGATGAAGTGGGCATGAACGCACA
This sequence comes from Actinomycetota bacterium, assembly GCA_030862075.1. Lineage (GTDB taxonomy): Bacteria > Actinomycetota > Rubrobacteria > Rubrobacterales > Rubrobacteraceae > Rubrobacter_F. The sequence continues at coordinate 938 of JALZEL010000329.1, forward strand.
GCGGGTAAGTTGGTGGCGCAGGGAGTATGCAACCTTCCCACGTCTCGTTGTGGCTGCGAGGAGCCGGTCGTCGAGCGGAAGCAACCTTCCCGGCAAGGCGCCTCGTCGTGAACCGCTCTGCGTTCCCAATTGGGCCCCGCATCCCGAACCTGCCCGGTGCCTTGCGCCGGGCCTAATCTCCACCCCCACGCCGGCGTTAGCCGGCTCGATGAAAGGTGATCGCTGATGACGTCGAAATTTATGCGAAGCGAACAAACCGAGAAAGGACTCAGGCAACCGTTTCGCTGGGAGCGGCTGGCGCTCGCCAGCGGCATCCTCTTCGCCGCCGTCCAGATCGCGACAGTAGCCTTCAACGTTGTCTTCTTCCTGACGACGCATCCGCCAATGGACGCCTCGCCACAGGAGACCGCGAGAGGCTTCGCCCAGCAGGAGACAATGGTCGAGATCGGCATCTACCTCTACGTGCTCCAGGTGCCTTTCTGGTTGCTCTTCCTCGGCGGTCTCTCTGGCGTGCTGCGCAGAGTGGAGGGCGGCAGCGGGGCCCTCTCAGTCTCCGTGCTCGGTGCGGGCGTCGCGATGGTCGTCATCGCGTCTATGGGCGCGCTCATCTCGGCACTCACCCCCATCATCGGGCAGCTGGGCGGGGACGCGGCGACGGTGAAGGCTATAGACGGGATGACTCCGCTCGCGCTGGCTTTGAGCGCCTTCCCGCGCGCCGTCCTCCTGGGGGGGACGTCGGTGATATTGCTGGAGAGCCGACTCGCGCCCCGCTGGATCGGGTGGGCGGGCCTCGCCCTCGGGCTGATAAGCCTCCTCTCGACGGGCACCCTGGTCGCCCCGGCGCTGTTCCCCTTTCTGGCAATAGGGACGGTGCTGTTCGTGGTGTGGGTCTTGACCTTGAGTGTCGCGCTGCTTCGGAGCACCCGAACAGAGAGCCTCGTGGCGCCAGGCGCCGAACCTACTACTTAAGGAGAGGAGGAACCTATGGACCAAGAACAGCAGGGCCTAGATAGGTGCGCGGAAGTGGCCCCGATGGTACTTGACCAGGAGACTCGCGAGACCAATTGGGAGATCGCACCGGGCCACACTATCAAGGGGTACAGGTTCTGTGGCCAGGTACCCGGTCCGACGATCGAAGAGTCCTGATGACAACATAGCGATTAACTCTGCATGCGTGGCTATGGTTCTCCTCAAATCGGAGACTTCTCCATCGGACGTCAGTTTCCTGTACATGCGCGCCCTTTCCCGTTCCTCGGTTCTTGTTGCAAAATTACCGACAGAACACACGCGAGACCATAGCTGCGAGTCTCAGTAACTCGCGTAACAACGACCTGCGCAAACGCTAACATGCTTATGGCGCGCATGATTCAACTTCATTGCGTACTACTACAAGAGCCGCGTTGGTGTCAAAAACAACTGATTAAGAATCCAAGCCTTTACTATTCGCTGCGTTTTACCTGTAAAACGTCACTTTTTATAAGTGGAGCTGAGGTGATTCGAACCCCTGACCTCCGTTGTGCAAAGGCGGAGTCATAGTATCGCGGTTGTTCGTCGGTGTTCAAAAATAGCTGCAAATAAGCCATTCTTCTTTGCAAGCTATCGTAGACGTTCACCGTTGTTCGCGTGGGTTGGTGTACTAATTGGTGTATCGGTGTACAAAGGTCCCTTGGAGCGATTATCTCCTTGACGCAGCTCGATGGACATCTGTTCCAGCCGAGTCATACTCCTGTTTACCCATTCCGCATTATTGATGCTACAGCGGTTTGCAGGGTAGGTGAGCTTGCGCAAAGCTCTGTGCGGCATGAAGACCTACTCGGCCTATGAGAGAGCTAAACCCTTTCGCTAAGCTGAAAGACTACTCGTTTAGTTGTTGTGCCGAACCGGGCTAGCTGTCACAATTAGCTCAGCGGGAAGAGAAAGGCTCTAATGGAAGTTCTGACATATTTCTTGGCATGACGTTTTTGCAACGTCTTCCAAGCAAGTTCAGGAGGTGTTCGGTAGGATGGATAATGATGGACCTGTGGAGAATCAACCTTCGGCCGATGCTCCTAAATCGGAGGTCGATGAATTTGTAGGCACCAACCTCGGTTGGCTAGCGGATTCCCCGCTGTTCATTGACGGGGATCGGATCGAAAGCTTCTATAACGCAGTAGTTAACCCTTCATACAGACAAGAAGGGGTGAAACTTCAGGTCACGAAGAACACGTCCGACCGGATCAAGACTAATTTCGGTGTCACAGGCAAGCTGTCCCTTGGCAGCTTAGGAGAACTTTTTGCCGGCTTATTACCAACTGCTGAGGCCGGGGCAGAAGCTAGGCGAGAGAGAGAGCAGTTCAAGGCTGAGGAGGAATTTAACGAGATCATCTTGCGGCCGATAAATACTGCGCAGAGCCAACTGGTGCAGCTGACTCTCCATTATCTAGTCAACCAACCCGAGCGCCTATTCATAGTAGACGATCTCTCCGAGCCCGAAAAGAGGTCTAATTCCTCTTCGAAAGGCTTTTGGCGTGATCCCCAAACCATTTCGAAGGTACCTCGCCAATTGGTCTTTCTTAATCTACCCAGCCGCAAAGAGGCCCGACAGCACGAGGATGTTCTTCCGACTAAGCTCATCCCAATAACGATTGAGTTCGATAACGGCGAAGTGGAGTTTCTCTACGAGAGGTTAAAGGGAGACCAAGAGTGGCCACCAACTTACCCGGAAGATCCCGAAGAGGAATTGGAACTCGAGGAGCTTGCCCGCAAACGAAATATCGAATACTGGCAGAAGTTCGAGCAAGACTTCAGCCCTAGGCGATCTATGATGGCCATCGAAGAGGCGGCTAAAGGTAGAGGTCGTATCCGGTGGATTACCTATCGCGTACCTCTCAGTAAGGAAGGCCATACTATTCATCTAAGCATTTCCCCGGCGGAAAAGTACGATACAGGTACATTTATCTACACACTGATCAGGCATGGTTACGAGCACGGACTCAGGCTGGTCGGCACGCTCAGATCGGAACCCAGCATGAACGTACTGGCCATCTACGAGAAGTGAGCTGGCTGTGACTGACGCTGGCCGGGGCAGGTTCTTTCCTTTTCGGCAAAGAGAACAGAGTAGCAAGCAAGGAGTGAGAAGACCAGGAGAAACGATTAGGACGAGAGTGTAGCTGCATCAAAGCAGTGACCTCCTTTCGCTTCTCACCTTTTACCTGCAAACCCTCAATTCCAAAGTGGAGCCGAGGGGATTCGAACCCCTGACCTCCGCCGTGCAAAAGCGGGTACTTAATGTCGTGGTTGTTCATCCTTGTTCAAAAACACCTGCAAATAAGCATATTCTCACTTTGGGGTTATCGCGGGTGTTCGCCCGTGTTGGTGTCAAATTGGTGTCAACTGCCGTCGGTCTAGAAGTCCTCGCAGAGGGTTAGGGCCGGTCTTCTCGCCCGCTTTTGGCGGGAATGCTAACCGAAACGAATTTACTGTCAAACTAGTGTCAAAGAGTCCTGGCGCAAGTGCCAAAAGAGTCATAATTTTTCCTCACTTTGCAGGCATTTTTTAAGTGGCAGGACCCGGATTCGAACCGGGGACACCATGATTTTCAGTCTTGTCCCGCTTTCCGCCATTGACCGCCGTGGACAGCTAAGCACCGCGCCTAAGCGGAATTACGTAAACTAGCGACGCCGGGAACCGCCAGGAACTGCCAGGAGCGGAAACGGGGTTGTGGTATGCAAGTGGTATCGGATAATCGAGACTGCGCTATGCAGGAAGGAGATAGCGGACCCGCGCTACTAGAGCAGAGGAGCTCCGGCACTGATTCTGTCAGAGCACTTCGGTTATTTGCGTGCCTTCCACCGGCGCCACAAGAACCAGAGAACCCCTACGGCTATCATGGCCAGCACCACGTACTCGACAATTCGCGCGTACCGCTCCACGAGCGTCCACTGGGAACCTAAAGCCCACCCCAGCCCGATGTGCGCCCCGTTCCATAGGACGGTACCTAGCACCGTGTATACCATATACCGACCGAAGATTGGCATGCGCTTGATGCCTGCCGGTATAGAGACGAGGGCGGTTACGCCCGGGAGGAGGTGGCCTATTAGGACAGCCTTCCCGCCGTGCCGCTCGAACATCTTGCTCGCCTTGTCCAGGTCCGACTCGTATACGAACACGAAGCGGCCGAACCGCCCGACGAATCGGCGCAAGCTCTCCTCGCTGATGCAGAGCCCTGGGAGGTATAGGATTAGCGAGCCAACCACTCCCGCCGCCGTCGTCCATATCAGCACCGCGATGAACGAGAATTGCCCTTGCCAGACCAGGAAGCCAGCGAGGGACAGCACCAGCCCCGTGGGGACGAGTAGGTGCAGGTAACCCAGGGCGGTTAAGATGGCCACGCCAACGTAACCGAAGGAATAGACAACGTTGACGCTCCATTGTGCGATGTCGCCAAGTAGGTCACCCATCGAGACTTCTCTACTTACGCCCTTCTCACCCCTTCTCCAGCATGATAGCGGAGGGTGCGTGACGGGAGAAAACTACCCGGGGTGAAAAGAAGGAAAACCCCCAGGCGCGCCTTTCGGCAAATCCGCGCTCCCGCCACAAGGAAATCGCTATATCAATCGTCGCTCTTTCTAGCCAACTCGTTCTTCCGACAAGGTAGTTTCTCGGAAGTACGCATAGCCCCGGTCCTTGTGGGCTACCCCTCCCGACCGGGGCGCAGCGGGTTCTCGTTGCGTCGGGCGGGTGTGATGGTTATGCTACGGGGCTGCGGGGCCGACTACCTTTCTCACGGGTTGCGGGTTACGTTGTGGTCCTTTTACTTCCGGCCCCGCTTCTTGAGGCCGGAGCGTGTATGGGGAGAGCTCCGGCCTATTTTCGTGCCCACACCGGCGCGAGGTTGGATTCTAAGGGCCTGCAGCCCCGGTCCAACAGGGGTAGGCCATTAGGACCGGGGCTATCGGCCAAAACTAGCCTTCGTTGCCGGCGGCCTGTTCGTCTACTAGCTCGATAGACCGGATGGAGTGCCACGGGAAAAACTGCAGGGGAGGTAACTCCTGGGGAGGTGACTCCCATGTCTGTCGGGGGCTGCTTGCGGGTTGAAAAATGAGGCCATCACTTCCCACGGTGTCTAACCTGCCGGTAAACTGGTCTACAGTACGCGCCCCTCTGAGGGCCCACATGACCACGTACTTATGGACCCAACCGTCTAACGCTCTCTCTGTCATGGCTTACCTCCTACTCGTTAACCTCCTACACGTTACTGGAACTCAAACCAGCGCCGCCACCAGGGGCGCGAGGATGGCCCACGACGGGCGCGCATCCTCCGAAGTCGGGAGTGTATTCTGGGTCATGTTTCTCGCCTCCGTACCACCGCGCAGATCCCCGAACCCGTAGAGCCCAGGGACCTACGCCCAGGTGATAAATTTACGCATCACCCTCCGAACAGCCTCCGCCAGAAGCCCTTAGAACGTGCGGCCTCCAGCAGCTCGCGCAAATGCCGGGTCTCCTCTTGGAGCGCCACCATCCTGTCCTAGTCCCGCTTGCTAGATTGCACGTCTGTCAGCATAGCAGAGCAAAAGGAAAGACTAACTGTCCCAAACGAGAAGCTGGACGAGCAGTTAGCCGAACAGAAGCGGGAGAAGAAAGAGGAGCGAGTGGAATGAACCCTACCTAGGTATCACAGGGCGGGGGTATTTCCCACCTCGAATCGGCAATCCCTGCTAGCGCCTGCTTGAATTTATCGAATTGGGTCCTACAGCGGTTTGCAGTGAAGTTGAACCACACATTGTGAGTACACACTAGCGCTTGCTCAGGAGGTCTTCTCAGAAAAGTAGCATGCCTTGACGGTAGGGGTGGCTCAATAACAGTGCAAAGCGCTGATACTACCCTATGTTGGCATTTTACCGCGAACCCGTCTGACGCCACCCACCACTACTCCTCAGGATAACCTTGGTAGGCGGTCTGTGGCCTCGTCGAGGCTCGCAGGTGTTTAGCGTGACCCTAATAAAGGGTAGATAAATTTGTTGTGAGAAAGCCAGACAGAAAAGGTGGCTTGAGCGTTATGGATGAACAGAAACAGCAGCAGATCAACGAGGCG
>JALZEL010000044.1 GCA_030862075.1 Actinomycetota bacterium
GTTCTTGCGCCAGCTCTGGTGACACTTCGCAGAACATCTCGGGTTGGAGCTCCGAGAGGTGCTCGGTCGTACGGGTCATGCCGCCCGCCGTGTGGTGCTCCGTCAGCCGGTAGGTAGAGAGCACGTAGGGGAAGACGCTAACGCCCGGCTGCCCGTCGGAGGGGTTGTAGGGGTTTTCAGGGCGCAGGAACTGCTGGCGAACCGGGTTGGACTGCTGGCCGTAGAGCGCGTTCTCAAAAGGCGATTCGTGCGGCTCGTAGTGGGTCGGGAACGGCCCGTCGGTCAGGCCGGACGGCACGAAGATCCAACCCCTCCCATCCCCCTGCATGATGAAGGGTTTGTCGCCCCGGATGGCGTTCTCAGCCTGCGCGTCGTCGGGTGGCTCGTAGTCGGGGCTCTTGGTCGGGGTGAAGTCCGGCACGTCGGGGCCTGTCCACTGCCCCTGCTCCTCGTCCCAATAGATGTACTTCTTGCGCTCGCTCCAGGGCCTACCCTCGGGGTCGGCAGACGCCCGGTTATAGAGGATGCGACGGTTCATCGGCCATGCCCAGGCCCACTCCAGGGCCGTCCAGTCGCCCTGCTCGTAATGCGGCTTCCTGCGCGCGGTCTGATTGACCTCGTCCTCGTAACATCCGGCGTAGATCCAGCATCCGCAGGCGGTTGAGCCGTCGGCCTTGAGCGGCAGGTAGCTGGAGAGCGCGTCGTTGTTCGCGTCCCAGCCACCGATCTCACGCAGGACCTGGTGCGCGTCCGGCTCCTCATGCGGGCTCTGGGTTCGGTAATCCCAGGTAAGGTCGAGAATTGGTCGGTCCTTGGGGTCGTCCGAGTTCGCGAGCTTCTCCCTGAGCTTGCGCCCCAGATGGAACATGAACCATAGCTCCGAGCGGCAGTCCCCTTTGGGCTCGACGGCCTTGTAGTGCCATTGCAGGAGGCGCTGGGTGTTGGTGAACGAGCCGTCCTTCTCCGTGTGAGAGGATCCGGGCATGAAGAAGATCTCCGTGCCGATCTCCTCGGTCTTCAGCTCCCCGGTCTCTATCTCCTGCGAGTCGTACCAGAACGAGGCGGTCTCGCTCTCGTAGAGGTCACGCACGACGAGCCAGTCGAGGTTCGCCATGGCGAGCCGCTGCAGCTTGCCGTTGGCGGCGCCCACCGCAGGGTTCTCGCCCATGACGAGGAAGCCCTTGCACCAGCCGTCGAGCATCCCCATGTTCGCGCGGTAGATCGAGTGATCAGCCGAAATCCGCGGCAGGTAGTCGAAGCAGAAGCCGTTCTCCGCCGTCGCCGCATCGCCCCACCACGCTTTCAGGAGGCTCACCATATAGGCCTCCATGTTGCCCCAAAAGCCAGTCGCCGGGGCATTCAACTCGACGTACACGTCGAGGGTCTGGTGGGCGTGGACATGCGGCATGGGGATGTAGCCCGGCAGGATGTTGAAGAGCGTCGGGATGTCGGTCGAGCCCTGGATCGAGGCGTGCCCCCGCAGGGCCATGATGCCGCCGCCGGGGCGCCCGATGTTGCCCAGCAGCAACTGGATTATCGCCGCCGCGCGGATGTTCTGGACGCCGGTCGTGTGCTGGGTCCAGCCCACCGCGTAGGCGACAGCCGAGGTGCGCTCCCGGCCCGAGTTCTCGCACAGGGACTCGGCGACCTCCAAGAACAGCTCCTTGGGACAGCCGCAGATCTGCTCGACCATCTCGGGGGTGTAGCGGCTGTAGTGCTTCTTGAGGAGCTGGAAGACGCATCTTTCGTGCTCGAGCGTGTTGTCCATCTCGGGCGGCTCACCCTCCTCGAGATTTACCCCGTGGGAGCCGTGGGACTGCTCCCCCATCGGGCCGCCTTGCTCGCGCTTGCCCGCGGCCGACTTTATCTCCGCGCCCGCGTACTGCCACGTCTCCGGGTTATACGAGCGGCCCTCGGGATCGTACCCGGCGAAGAGACCGTCGAGGTCCTCGGTATCGGCGAACTGCTCGTTGATTATCACCGGCGCATTGGTGTAGTGGACTACGTACTCCTGGAAGTACCGCTCGTTCTCAAGGATGTAGTTGATGATGCCGCCCAGGAAGGCGATGTCGGTGCCAGCCCGGATCGGGACGTGCAGGTTGGACATCGCGCTCGTGCGCGTGAAACGGGGGTCTACGTGGATGATCTTGGCGCCTTTGAGCCGGGCCTCCATCACCCACTGGAAGCCGACCGGGTGGTTCTCGGCCATGTTCGAGCCCATGATGAGGATGCAGTCGGAGTTCTGCAGGTCCTGCTGGAAGGTGGTGGCGCCGCCCCTACCAAACGAGGTTCCCAAACTGGGAACCGTAGAGGAGTGTCATATTCGTGCCTGGTTCTCTACCTGAACGACGCCCATCGCCGTGTAGAGCTTCTTCATCAGGTAGTTCTCTTCGTTATCCAGCGTGGCGCCGCCCAGGTGGGCTATGCCCTGGGTACGGTGGAGCTTGGCCTCGCCGCCGTCTTGCGTCTCCATCTTGTCTTCCCAGGTCTCGTTGCGGGTCTTTATGACCCGGTCGGCGATCATGTCCATCGCCTGCTCCAGGTCGAGCTCCTCCCACTCGGTCCCATAGGGCCTACGGTACTTGATCTTGTACTCCCGGATCGGGCTCTGGACGTAGTTGCGCGACGCGGCCCCCTTAGGGCAGAGCCTCCCGCGCGAGATCGGGCTGTCCGGATCGCCCTCTATCTGAACGATCTCCTCGTCCTTCACGTAGATGTTCTGCCCGCATCCGACCGCGCAGTACGGGCAGATGGATTTGACCACCTCGTCGGCCTGCGCCGTGCGTGGCGTCAACTCGGCCTGCCGCGACGATTGCGCCGCCTTCCCCAAGCCCAGCCGGTCTTTGCCCGTAAGCTGGCGTATTGCCGACCAGGACGTGATGAAGTCGCCTATGGCCATCCTCTCCTCCTTCTCGTTCCTCGTGGAAGCCTTCTAAGCTACATATTCTTTCCCGCGATCACCGCAGACAATATACACAAACAGGTGCAAGCTACACAAACAGGTGCAGAGCGCTCTGCACCTTTAGTGCGGCTGTGTCTCCTCCGTCCGGCGCGCAAAGACGGGGGAGCCCCTTTCCCTACTGTAGCGTAAGGGTCCGCCGCTCGTCATCTACCGCGACGAACCCTATGGGTATTAAGACGCCCCTTGATCCAAAGAGGCCCGTCTTCACCCTGACGTACTCCGGCTCGCCACCCGCGTTCGCATAAAGCTCCTTTACGTTCCCGATCTTTTGGCCCTCGGGGTCGTAAACACGGTACCCAACGTACTCTTCCGGTGCCTCAAATCGATTACGCGGTTCTCCGTAATTTACCGTCGTATGAGCCACTACTACACTCCTTCTGCGGTGACGTTTCCCTTCCCGAAGCTGCTCCCTGTAGGGGGCCCAGCGTATTCTGTCACAAAGCTTCTTGTGCGCCCGGACGGGTCCGTTGCAGCCAGAGAAGCGGGGGCGCGGACCGAGCGCACTCCCGCTCCTCGTCACTCCTCCTACTGTCCCTTCTGGACGCCCGGCTCGCCGGGGCCAGGAGCGACTGCGGGCTCCTGCTGGGCCTGTTCGGTCATGCCGACCGGCAGGATCGGCCTGCCTACCCCCTTGAACATCAGGGCGCTAGCCGTGTACCAGGCCAGGATCGCCGAGATCATGAACGTGTAGCCGGCGATCACGGCCCAGCCCTGGCCCGGAGAGCTGCCGATCAGCTCGGCTATCGCGGCGGCGCCCGATCCCGCGGTGAGCGTGCCCAGGACCAGTGTGAGCGCTACGTTCTCGACCGCGGCCGCTATCGTCCCCATGAGCGTGATCGCGGCAAGCGCTATGAACCAGTAACCGAACGCGGGGAAGGCCCCCACGTTCGCGGGGATCGTACCGGCGGCTATCAACAGCTCTAGGATGCCGAAGCCTACCCAGAAGGAGCCCCACATCCCATGCATGGCCGTTGCGATCCCGTCGCGGGCCTTGTACGCCCACATCCCGGCGGCGAACTGGGCGATCCCGCCGAAGATGGCGGCGAACGGCAGCAGGTAAAGCGGCGTGTCGGGACCGCCGTACCAGCCGGCCAGATGGGCGGAGACGATGAACGTAGATCCGGCGAAGGCGTAGAGCCCCCAGGATCGAAGGCGCGGCTATCGGCTGCAGGAACTACTGCGCCTGGTTTTGCTCTGCTTGCTCGGCCATATCTTTCCTCCTTGATGGCCTTCCTTGCGGCAACTATTGTCCTATCCGTTCATGGGGTATTTGCAGGCTTTCAGCAAGCGTTCGGTAAAGGAAGTATTAAGAACTGTTTACCGGCACAGGGGCTTTAAGCTCCCGCCGTCGGTACAGCGCCGTCCTGCAGGTACCTGGCGGCCAAGACGCTCAAGAGACCCTCCACCGTACAGGTTACCCTGACCGGGCCGTGGAAAAGAGGCCAGCTACACAGCAAGGGGCTAAGATGACGACCTCTCTGACCAGCAGAACCAGCACTCTCATACAGCCGATCACCCCGCGAACGACCATCGTGTCCCGCTGGAAGAAGCCGAGATGGGCAAAGATAGCACCCATGGCCACATGGAAT
>JALZEL010000350.1 GCA_030862075.1 Actinomycetota bacterium
AAGATAATCGCCGTGGACGAGGCGCACCTCCTCAGGGGCGTCTTCGGCTCGCACGCCGCGGCGGTCTTGCGTCGCCTGAGGAGGGTGGCTGGGCTACACGGGGCAGATCCGAAGTTCGTCCTGACGAGCGCGACCATCGCCAACCCTTTGGAGCTTGCGGAGGTTTTGACGGGCCTACCGTTCGCGCTCGTGGACAAAGATGGAGCGTCTTCGGGGGAGCGGCGGGTGGTCTTCAGGAACCCGCCCCTAAAGGACGAGGAAAAAGGTGACCGGCGGAGCATGCTCACCGAGGGGGCCTTCGTCTTCTCGCGGCTCGTCGCCTCGGGAGTTAGGACCATCGCTTTTGCCAAGAGCCGCAAAAGCGCGGAGCTGATCTACCGCTACGCCGCCGACCGTTTGGGACCGGACCCCGCGCGGCGCATCTCGCCATATCGCGCGGGTTACACCATCCGGGAGAGGCGGGAGATAGAGGCCCGTCTTTTTAGGGGCGAGCTCCTGGGGGTGGTCTCGACGAATGCCCTGGAGCTCGGGGTGGATGTGGGCTCCCTGGACGCGGTGGTGTGCTGCGGGTATCCGGGGAGCGTGGCCTCGCTCTGGCAGCAGTGGGGCCGCGCCGGACGCGGCAAAGACCCTTCGCTCGCGGTCTACGTAGCCGGTCGGGACTCCCTTGACCAATACCTCCACGAGAACCCGGAGAAGGTCCTGGGGATGCGGGTCGAAGCTGCACGCCTTACGCTCGAGAACCCATATATTCTCGGACCACACCTCCTCGCGGCGGCGCACGAGGCTCCTTTGGAGGACGAGGACGAGAAGTATTTCGGCTACGCCTACGAGGTGGTGGCCGAGCAGCTGGTCGAGTCGAGGGCTTTGGTCAGGAGCGGGGGGAGGATGCACTACACGCGGGGCGACAACCCGGCGTGGGACATCTCTCTACGGTCGGCGGACGGGGCGACGGTGCTGGTCGCTGACAACGAGGGAGAGGTGGTCGGCTCGGTCGAGGCCCGGCGGGCACCGATGGAGCTGCATCCGGGGGCGACCTACCTGCACCGCGGGCGGGCCTACGAAGTCGAGGACCTGAACCTCGCGGCTCATCAGGCGCTCGTTCGCAGGGTACCGAACCGTTACTACACGAAGGTCAGGGTCGAGACGGACGTGGAGATCCTGAAAGAAGCGGAGAAGCGAGATCTCGCGAACGGCGCGGCGTTGCGCTGGGGTTGGGTACGGACGACGGATCAGGTGACGTTCTACAAAAAGATACAGGTTTCGGACTCGCGCGAGATCGGGGTCTTCCCCTTGGACCTCCAGCCGACCGCTTTCGAGACGCGCGCCCTCTGGTTCACGTTGCCTCCGATGTCACCGCCGCAGGGCAACACCCAGCCGAGCTTCATCGAGTTCCTGGGCTCGCTACACGCGGCGGAGCACGCGTTCATCGGCATCCTGCCGCTGTTCGCGATGTGCGACCGGGGAGACATCGGGGGCCTCTCCGTCGCTATGCACCGCCAGACGAGATTGCCGACCGTCTTCGTCTACGACGGCTACCCTGGAGGCGTCGGTATCTCCGAGCGCGGCTACGACACGTTCGAGGAGGTCGCCCGCGACACTCTTGGCGTCCTCGCCCGCTGCCCCTGCAAAAAGGGCTGCCCGGCCTGCGTCCAGTCCCCTAAGTGCGGCAACTGGAACGAGCCGTTGAGCAAGGGCGGCGCGGTAAGGGTCCTGCGTTACCTCCTCGGGCAGGTAAGCCGCTACCCGAACCCGTGAGCGCCGACCGCTGCGGAGTGGTGCCGGTGGTGGTGTAACATTGGCCCGTCGAAGAACGCTTGCTAGGCAGGAGAGCGTATGACCGAAGACGGGCGCGTCGCGTTGGTGAGCGGGGCGAACAGGGGAATCGGACGCGAGATCGTGCGCCAGCTCGCCGAGAAGGGGATAACCACCATCTTGGGTTCCCGCGACGAGGAGAAGGGTAGTACCGCCGCCGAAGGGATGAACGGCAACGTGGCCGTCAAACGGCTCGACGTGATCGACGAAGATAGCGTGTACCGGCTCGCCTCTTTCGTCGAGGACGAGTTCGGGCGGCTTGACATCCTGATAAACAACGCCGGGATCGCCAACGACTCGGGTCAGCGGGGCGTGGATGCCGATCTCGGCAGCGTGCGGGAGGCTTTGGAGGCCAACCTGTTCGGGGCGTGGCGACTCTGCGAGGCGTTCGTGCCCCTCATGCAACGCAACGGCTACGGAAGGATAGTGAACATTTCTAGCGGTATGGGCGCCTTGAACGACATGGGCGGCGGCTCCCCGGCCTACCGTGTCTCGAAGACCGCCCTCAACGCCCTCACCCGCATTCTGGCCTCCGAGCTCAGGGGCAGCGGCATCCTCGTCAACTCCGTCTCCCCCGGCTGGGTTCGCACCGACATGGGCGGCTCTGACGCCTCTCGCTCGGTCGAGGAGGGCGCCGACACGCCGATCTGGGCGGCGACGCTCCCGGACAACGGTCCAACCGGTGGCTTCTTCCGCGACCGGCGCCCGGTCTCCTGGTAGACGCCGCGTGAGCTACTCAAACCGCACGGCGACCTGAACTTCGCCTGGCGTGGACCGTTCCCTCTACGTCGCTGTCGTGGGGTCGGGCGAGGCCACGGGGAAGCTCTACGAGCAGGCACGAGAGGTTGGCCGCCTGGTCTCCGGGAAGGGCGGGATCGTGGTCTGTGGCGGCCTCTCCGGCGTGATGGAGGCCGCTGCCCGCGGGGCGACCGAGGCTGGCGGTACCGCCATCGGCATCTTGCCGGACGAGGACCGTGAGAAGGCCAACCCCTATCTCTCGAACTCGGTCGCTACGGGCACGGGCCACGCGAGGAACCTTGCGGTTGTCTGCTCGGGGGACGTGGTCGTCGCCGTCGGTGGGGAGTACGGCACGCTCTCGGAGATCGGGCTGGCCCTAAAGGTCGGGCGTCCGGTAGTCTCGCTGATGAGCTGGGAGCTTCC
>JALZEL010000351.1 GCA_030862075.1 Actinomycetota bacterium
GCCGTCGGCTGCCCCGGACGTATCCCCGGCACGTACCCCCCGCTCTTCTTCAGGTTGTCCGCGTGCTCCACCGGGTTGAACTGCACCGCCGTGTAAAAGTACGTGAACATCACGATAAGGAGCCCGAACAGGATCAGGAACGGCGGCTCGCCCGACGCGAAGAACTGCGCCACCCGCCCTAGGATAGAGGTCTGATCTCCCCCGGCGAACTGGGCGAGGATGATCGGGAAGATGAGGAGCGAGGAGGCAAAGATGATTGGGATGACCCCAGCCATGTTGACCTTCAGGGGCAGGTACGTCGTGCCGCCTTGGCTCATGCGCCTCCCCACCTGCCGCTTCGCGTAGGTGATCGGGATCCGGCGCTGCCCCTCGTTGACGAAGACTATCGCGGCGACGATGAGGACCGCGAGTATCCCGAGTATCACCATGTTCAAAACGTTGCCGCTCTCAATGAGCGACTGTATCCCCGCCGGCGCCTGCGAGAGGATCGCCGCCGAGATGATGAGTGAGATGCCATTTCCCAGGCCCCTTTGAGTGATGAGCTCCCCCATCCACATTATGAGCATCGTCCCCGCCGTGAGCGTTATGACGATGAGATAAATGTCTATCGCCGTCGCGTTCGTGAGGACGCCGGCGCCAGCCTGCCCGCTGCGGAAGAACAATATCATTGCGAGCGACTGGATGAGCGCCAGCGCGAGGGTGAAGTAGCGGGTGTACTGCGTGATCTTCTGTTGCCCCGTCTCACCCTCCTTGGCGAGCTCCTGCAGCCTGGGCACCGCGACCGTCATGAGCTGCATCACGATCGACGCCGTGATGTACGGCATTATGCCTAAAGAGAAGACGCTCAAATTGTTGAATGCCCCCCCGGAAAAGACTCCGAAGAGGCCCGTCAGCGCGTTCCCGCTCAGCTGGTCTTGGAACGCGGCGAGGGACTCCCGGTTCACACCCGGCAACGGCACGAACGCCCCGAGCCGGTACAGGACCAGGATCGCCGCCGTGAAGAGAAGTTTGCGCCGGAGCTCGGGGACGCGCCAGGCGTTTCCTAGTGCCTTAAGCATAGTCCATTACTCCAGTACCTCGACGCTCCCGCCGGCCGCCTCTATCTTCTCCTTTGCCGTCTCCGAAAATGCGTGTGCCCGCACCGTCACGGCACGCCCGATCTCCCCGTCGCCCAGGATCTTGACCAGGTTCTCTTTCTTGCGGACCACGCCCGCCGCCTTGAGCTCCTCGACCCCGATCTCGTCACCCGAGAGCTCCGCGAGCTCCCCGACGTTGATCGGAGCGTAGACCTTTGGGCGGGCGGGGGTGTGCGGGCCGCGCGCCATGCCCTTCAGACGCGGCAGCCGACGCTGCAGGGGCATCTGGCCGCCCTCGTGGGTCATGTGCGTCTTCGCGCCAGAGCGGGACAGGGCCCCCTTCTGGCCCCGCCCGGCCGTCTTGCCGTACCCTGAGCCCGTGCCGCGCCCCAGCCGCTTGCGCGATTTCTTCGAGCCGGGGGCCGGACCGAGTTCGTTCAGCCGCACTACTCCTCCACCTCCTCGACCTCGACCAAGTGACGGACCTTGTGAACCATGCCGCGTATCTGCGGTGTGTCCTCGTGCACCCTGAAGTCCCGGATTCGCTTCAGGCCCAGAGCCCGGACCGTCCTCTTGTGATTCTCCTTCGTGCCTATGACGCTCTTCGTCTGCGTTACTCTCAAGGGGCTCATAGTGTGATCTTCACCCCCCGCGACTCCTCGATGGCGGCCTTCGAGCGCAGGCTGCGCAAGCCCTGCTCTGTCGCCCGCACGAGGTTTACGGCGGTGGTCGAGCCCAGGGCCTTCGTTAGCACGTCTCTCACCCCCGCGAGCTCTAGCACCGCGCGTACACCGCCGCCCGCGATCACGCCTGTACCCTCGGAGGCGGGCTTGAGCATCACCGACGAGCTCTCGAACTTGCCCAACACCTCGTGCGGGATGGTCGTGCCGCGCATCGGCACGTCGAACATGTTGGCCTTCGCGCGATCCTGACCCTTGCCGATGGCTGCGGGCACGGTGTTTGCTTTGCCCAGGCCCACGCCTACCCGGCCGTTACCATCGCCGACGACGACTAGGGCGCTGAAGTTGAACCTGCGGCCACCCTTGACTACCTTGGCGACCCTGCGGATCTCGACCACCCTGTCCTGGAGATCGGAGCCTCCGTCCCGGTCGCGCCCGCGCTCGCGGGGCCGAGGCCCCCGGCTGTCGCGCTCCCGGGTGGTGCCGCCTCCCCCTCGGGCACCGCCGCGGGTGTCCATGCCCCCGCCGCGGCTCGTGCCGGAAGGGCCCTGCCCCCTGCTACCGCTTGCTCTCCGTCCCAAACCCGTTTCCTCCTAAAACTTTAGTCCGCCGGAGCGAGCGCCCTCCGCGAGCGCCGCGACCCGACCGTGGTACTTATTCCCGCCGCGATCGAAGACCGCAACCTCTATCCCGGCGCCGCCGGCTCTTCCGGCGATGAGCTCGCCGACCTTGCGCGCCGCGTCCGTGCGATTCTCCGCCTCCTCGACCTCGCGTGAGTCGGCTGCCACCAGGGTGTGTCCCTCCAGGTCGTCCACGAGCTGGGCGTAGATGTGGATGTTCGACCGGTAGACGGAGAGCCTGGGGCACTCCGCCGTCCCGAAGATCTTGCGCCGGATGCGCGCCCGGCGCCTGTTCTTCTGTCCCCTCTTGTCCAATACCGGCATAAAACCTCCTAGAGCTCCGCTAGCCGGCCTTGCCAACCTTGCGTCGGATCTGCTCGTCGCTGTAGCGGATGCCCTTGCCCTTGTACGGCTCTGGCGGCCTGACCTTCCGGATCTCTGCCGCCATCTGCCCGACGCGTTGCTTGTCTATCCCGCGCACGATGATCGTCGTGGCGTTCGGCAGCTCGAAGTCTATACCCTCACGCGGGCTGATCGTGACCGGGTGCGAGTATCCGACCTGCAAATTGATGTCCCGCCCCTGCAAAGAGCCCCGGTAACCGACGCCCTGTATCTGCAGGGTCTTCGAGAACCCGTCCGTAACGCCCGTGACGGCGTTCTGGATCAGGCTGCGGGTGAGCCCGTGCATCGCCTTGTGGTCCGGCGCGTCCGACTGACGCTCGACGACTATCTGCCCGTTCTCCTGCCTGACGGTCACGCCCTGGCCCACGGGCACGGCCAACTCGCCCTTCGGGCCTTTGACCTTTACTGTGCGCTCGGAGACGTCTATCTCCACTTGCTGCGGCACCTCGACGGGCGCCCTACCGATTCTCGACACAGAGTACCTCCCTAGTAGACGAAGCAGAGCACTTCGCCGCCGATGCCCACGCGCCGGGCCTCGTGGTCGGTGAGGATACCCCGCGAGGTCGAGAGGATCGCCACCCCGAGACCGTCGAGGACGCGCGGGATGTTGGCCTGCTTGCGGTAGACGCGCCTGCCGGGCCGGCTCATCCTGCGGAGCCCCGTGATCGCACGCCGCCCCTCGGGGTTGTACTTGAGCTCAACGACGAGCTCCTTCTTCGCGCCCTCGCCCCTCTCGGAGTAGTCGTTTATGTAGCCCTGCTCCTTGAGGATGCGGGCTATCTCCGCCTTCATCTTCGAGTGCGGCATCGCGACCGTATCGTGCTTCGCTATCCCCGCGTTGCGGACGCGGGTCAAAAAGTCCGCTATAGGATCGTTTACGCTCATCCTAAAACCCTACCAACTCGCCTTTGTGACGCCGGGGATCTTCCCCTCGTGCGTCAACTCCCTCAAGCAGATCCGGCACAGACCGAACTTCCGGTAGTACCCGTGTGCCCGGCCGCACCGCTGGCACCGGTTGTACTCCCTGACCTTGAACTTCTGCGGCTTCTGTTGCTTTACCAACAACGCTTTTCTGGTCACAAACTGCTCCTAACTAGTCCGGAACGGCATCCCCAACATGCGCAAGAGCTCCTGGGCCTCCTCGTCGGTCTCGGCGGTCGTCACCACCGCGACGTCCAAACCCCGCATGGAATCTATGGAGTCATAGGAGACCTCCGGAAAGATGGTCTGCTCCCGCAGGCCCAGGGCGAAGTTCCCCCGCCCGTCGAACGCGTTCGGGTTAATCCCCCGAAAGTCCCTCACACGTGGCAGCGCGATCGAGACCAGACGGTCCAGGAACTCCCACATCCGCTCCCCGCGCAACGTGGCTCGGGCCCCAACCGGCATGCCCTCCCGGATCTTGAACCCGGCGACGCTCTTCCGGGCGCGCCGAAGTTGCGGCTTCTGGCCGGTGATCCTGGCGAGGTCCTCCATCGCGCTGTCGAGCCGCCTGGAATCCTGGGCAGCCTCTCCGACGCCCATGTTGACGATGATCTTCTCCAGCTTCGGTATCCGCATCGGGTTCTCGATCCCGAACCTCTCCTTGAGGGCTGGGGCGACTTCCTCCCGGTACCTGTCTTTTAGCCTAGCCATCTATGTCCTTCCCGGATTTCTTGCTCACCCGGATTTTCTCCCCCGAATCAGCGAACCGATGCCCCACGCGGGTGGGCTCCCCAGAGTCTGGATCTACAAGCATCACGTTGGAGACGTGAATCGGGGCCTCGAACGTGTACAGACCCTCCTGGTTCTGCTGGCTCGGCCTCGCGTGGCGGGTTCTGACGTTTACGCCGCCCACGACCACCCGGTTTTCCCGGGGGAGAACCCGCTCGACCTCGCCGCGCTTGCCCTTCTCTTTGCCGGAGATCACCATGACGGTGTCCCCGCGTCTGACCTTGAGCCCCATCTACAACACCTCCGGAGCGAGCGAGATGATCCTCGTGTAGCCTTTGTCCCTGAGCTCGCGGGCGACGGGCCCGAAGATGCGCGTCCCGCGCGGGGCGCCATCGTTGTTGATGATCACGCCCGCGTTCTCCCCGAACCGGATGTACGACCCGTCGTTCCTCCGCGTCTCTTTCTTCGTCCTGACCACGACGGCCCTGACGACCTCACCCTTCTTCACGCCACCGCCCGGCGTCGCCTCCTTGACGGTCGCGACGATGACATCGCCCACCCCAGCGCTCCGCCTCTTCGAGCCGCCTAGGATCCGGATGGTCAGCAAGCTCCTCGCGCCCGAGTTGTCGGCCACCCTGAGTCGTGTCTCGTTCTGGATCACTACTCGGCCCTCGATATGATGTTCCCCAGGCGCCAGCGCTTGCGCGCCGAGAGCGGCCGCGTCTCGATGATCCGCACCGTGTCCCCCACGCGCGCCTCGTTGCGCTCGTCGTGCACCATGAAGCGCTTGGAGCGCCGGACGCGCTTCTTGTACAGAGGGTGCCGCACCAGGGTCTCGACCGAGACGGTGACGGTCTTCTCCGGCCTGTCGGAGACCACCAGCCCGACCCGCTCCTTGCGGCTGCCGCGCCGGGAGTCCGAGCTCTGTATCCTGCCCTCATCCTGGTCGAGCGCCGGGCCCTTGGCGGCGGCGGGTCCGAGCTCCTCTACTTCGGGAGCCTCCGTCTTCTCTCTCTCCTCTGCCACTATCCGTTCTCCTGCTTCTTGTGGTTCAGGACGGTCAGGAGCCGGGCGATGTTCCTCCGGACCTCCTTGAGCTGTCCCGTATTCTCCAACTGACCGATCGCGTGCTGGAAGCGCAGGTTGAAGAGCTCCCGCCGCGTCTCGGCGACGCGCTGCTCCAGCTCCTGCACGTCCAGGTCGCGGGCTTCGGCGGCCTTCACTGCTGCGCACCTCCTCGCACGACGAAGCGGGTCTTGATGGGAAGCTTCTGGGCGGCCAGAGCCATCGCCTCACGCGCCAGGTTCTCGTTCACGCCGCTCATCTCGAACATCACGCGTCCGGGCTTGACGACCGCGACATAGGACTCCGGGGAACCCTTCCCGCTGCCCATCCTGGTCTCGGCGGGCTTCTTCGTCACGGGCTTGTGGGGGAAGATGTTGATCCAGACCTTCCCTCCGCGCCGGATCTTGCGCGTCATCGCGATACGCGCGGCCTCTATCTGGCGGTTGGTGATCCAAGCAGGCTCCAGGGCCTGCAGACCGTACTCGCCGAACTGCACCTCCGTACCGCCCTTGGCCTGGCCACGCATCCGGCCCCGGTGAGGCTTCCTGTACTTGAGCTTCTTGGGTACCAGCATTCTTTACTGCCCTCTCCTCGTGACGTCCTCCTCGTTGACGCCGTGGTTGATCCAGACCTTCACCCCGATCTGGCCCATCTGGGTCTTGGCCTCCTTGAACCCGTAGTCTATGTCCGCGTCCAGGGTGTGCAATGGTACCCGGCCCTCGGAGATCGTCTCCTTCCGGCTCATCTCGATGCCACCCAGCCTACCGCCGCACTGGATCCTCACGCCCTCGGCCCCGCTGCGCATCGCGCTCGTGAGGGCGCGCTTCATCGTCCGCCGGAACGCGGCTCGGCCTTCCAACTGCTCGGCGATGGACTCCGCCACGAGCGAGGCGTCGAGCTCCGGGCGCGAGACTTCGCGCACGTTGACCTGCACCTTCTTATTGGTGAGGCGCTCGAGCTCGCCGCGCAAGGCATCGACCTCGCTGCCGCCCTTGCCGATGACTATCCCGGGACGGGCGGTGTGGATGTCCACCGCGACCTCGCCCTGCTCGGCGGCCTTGCGGATCGTGATGTTGGCGATGCCGGCCCGGGTGAGCTTCTTCTCGATGTGCTCCCGGATCTTGAGGTCCTCACCCAGAAGCTCGGCGAAGTCCCTGTCAGAATACCAGCTGCTCTTGAAGTCTACCTTCTCACCCTTGCGCGTTACGCCGAGCCTGAAGCCCTCCGGGTGTACTTTTTGGCCCATCTACTGCTCCTCCTCGCCCTCGGGCGTGTCCACGGTTGCCAGAGCACCCACGGGGGCCTCTAGTTCGACCGTTATATGGCTGGTCCG
>JALZEL010000004.1 GCA_030862075.1 Actinomycetota bacterium
CGGCAGATCGTGGTAGACAGGCCCGACCTGCCGGGGCGGGAGAAGATCTTGAGCGTCCACACCCGCGGCAAGCCCTTGGGCAACGATATCTCGATAGAGACGCTGGCGCGCAGCACGCCAGGTTTCACCGGCGCCGACCTGGCGAACCTCGTCAACGAGGCGGCGCTCCTCGCCGCCAGGCACGACAAGGACCAGATAGACCAGTCCGAGATGGAGGAGGCCATAGACCGGGTTATCGCCGGCCCCGAGAGGAAGACCAGGCTCATCTCGGACAAGGAGAAGGAGATCACGGCCTACCACGAGGCCGGGCACGCCATAGTAGGCGCTTTGTTGCCCGAGGCCGACCCGGTGCACAAGATCACCATAATTCCGCGGGGTCAGGCCTTGGGCGTCACCATGAGCCTGCCCACCGAGGATAGGTTCATGATGAGCCGCGGCCAACTCAGGGCGCAGCTAGCAATGATGCTCGGCGGTCGGGCTGCTGAGAGCGTGATCTTCGACGAGATCACCACCGGCGCCTCCAACGACCTCGAAAGGGTCACCCAGACCGCGAGGCAGATGGTCACGAAGTTCGGCATGAGCGAGAAGCTTGGGCCCCTGACCCTGGGCCAGACCAACGGGCAAGTGTTCATGGGCCGGGACTTCAACGCGCAGCCGGACTACTCGGACGAGATTGCCTTCCAGATCGACAAGGAGATCCGCAGGATCGTCGACGAATCCTACGACACCGCCGAGGACCTCCTGGTGCGCAACCGGGCGCTGCTCGATAAGCTCTCGAAGGACCTGATCGAGTACGAGACTGTGGACGCCAAGCACCTGGCACGCCTCGTCGAGGAGTACGCCGTGGACAAGGTGCCGGCCGACAGCGCGGTTCCGAACCCCCACGGTCACAGCCGGGACAACGACTCCCTGGATTAGGGGAATGGGCCGTCGGCCCACGGCTCGGGAAAACGCAAGGGTCGGGAGTCTGGTTTTGGGCCCCGACCCTATCCTTATGGGCATCCTCAACGTCACCCCGGACTCCTTCTCCGACGGCGGGGAGTTCTTCGGCGTCGAAGCGGCTGTGGTGCAGGCTGAGACGATGCTCGACGAGGGAGCGCGGATAGTGGACGTCGGTGGCGAGTCCACCCGCCCGGGCTCAGACCCGGTGAGCGAGGAGGAGGAGGTGCGCCGGGTGCTGCCGGTGGTGCGGGGTATCCTGGAGGTCCGCCCTGGAGCCATCGTCTCGAGCGATACCTACCGGGCCTCGACCGCCGAGGCCGCCCTTGACGCGGGTGCCCACCTCGTCAACGACGTTACCGCTCTCAGCGACCCAAGAATGGCGGGTTTGGTCGCCGAGAGGGGTTGCCCGATTATACTCATGCACATGCTGGGTGAACCGAAGACCATGCAAAAAGACCCGCGTTACGAAGACGTGGTGCACGAGGTTCGGGACTTCCTGGCAAAGCGAGCCGAGCGTGCTGCTCGGGCCGGCGTCGCGCTTGGCGACATAATCCTGGACCCCGGCATAGGCTTTGGCAAGACGTATGAACACAACCTGGCGCTTTTGAACCGGCTCGACGCCCTGGTCGAGCTCGGCTTCCCCGTGCTCGTCGGTGCGTCGCGCAAGAGCTTTCTAGGCAAGATCGTGGGCTCCGACTCTTCGAAGGACCGCCTCTTCGGCACGGTGGCGACGAGCGTTCTCGCCTACGAGCGTGGGGCGACGCTTTTCCGGGTGCACGACGTACGAGCCAACAAGGAGGCACTGGCAGTCGCCGCCGCCGTCGGCCAAGCTTAATCAGACGCCCGAAGCTACAGGAGGTTTGCCCGATTTCGAACGGTTCACCGCACGGGCCCGCAAGACCGTGGTGCTCGCCCAAGAAGAAGCCTTGCGTTTGGGCCACGGCTACCTCGGCGCGGAGCACCTGCTTCTCGGCCACTTGCGCGAAGAAGAGGGCGTCGCCGCCTGCGTCTTGCGCTCGCTCGGTAGCACCCTCGATGGGGCGCGTGAGCAGGTCGAAAATATCGTCGGTCGCGGTGAGGAAGGGAAGGTGGGCCAGGCGACGTTCGCCCCGTGTGCCAAGAAGGTCTTAGAGCTCGCCCTGAGCGAAGCTGTCCAGATCAGGCACAGCTACATCGGCACCGAGCACATTTTGCTTGGGCTGATGCAGAAACCCAAGGGTGCCGCCACACGGGTGCTGTCGAACCTCGGCGTGGACCTGGACGGGGTCCGTCGGGAGGTCGTCCGGGCGCTCTGCGCAGGCCGGGCGCGGCGCGTACTGAAAACGTTCGTCGGGGACGCCATGGGCCGTGTGGTGGCCTCGAGAACGATCAAGAAGGCATTCCGGGCACGGGTGGAGGGGCTCGTGATCCGAGCGCGTTGCGGTGTCACGGACGCGGAACGCGCCGCCCCCCAGCCTTTGCGGCTAGATCTCGACTACCTCTACGAGGCCGGGGAGAGGGACGATCTCTACGCGACCGTGGACTACGGTAGGGTCGTCGAATGCATGGCCGAGCTTTTGGAGAAAGGGGAGTTCCGGCTGTTGGAGACGGGGCGCGGATGGTAGGAGAGCACGTGCTGGGCGAGTTTCCGCCGTTTCGGGAGGTCACCTTACGAGTCACCAAGCTGCGGGTGCCGGTGGATCACGAGGTTTCGGGAATCTCGGTAGAGGCCGCTTTTGTCCGATGACCCGGGCCTGCTTATCTTTGGGCAGCAACCTCGGAGACCGACTGGGGTATTTACGAGCGGCGATCGAGGCACTCGGGAGAGGGCCGCTGCTAGTGGTGCGCGGGGTTTCTAAGGTGTACGAGACGGCGCCGGTCGAGGTGGGGGAGGAGCAGCCAGATTATCTGAACTGCGTGGTCGAGATCCGGTACGGCGCGGCGGCGATCGAGCTTCTGCGCTTCTGCCAGGGGGTCGAGGCGGCGTTGGGGCGCGAGCGAGGCGAAGCCGACGAGAAAGCGCCGCGTACTATAGACATAGATATTTTGCTCTTCGGCGGGGAGATCATAGAAGGGCCGCACCTCATCGTGCCGCACCCGGGCGTCTTGCGAGCGTTTAACCTCAAAGGGCTCGCGGACCTCGCGCCCGATCTGTATATTCCGGGGCGTGGCGCGGTCGGGGAGCTTCTGGCCGGAGCGGACTTGAGCGGCGTGAGGGAGTTTGAGGAGGGTTTGTAGTTTGTTGATGGGAGCGGACATCGGGAACACGCAGACGGTCTTGGGGGTCTTCGAGGGTGACGAGCTGCGGGCCCGCTGGCGGATAGCCACTGAGGCGCACCGCACGGCGGACGAGGTCGGGGCCAGCATCGCGGCGCTTCTGAGGCTTCGTGGTCTGGGGCTCGAAGACATCGAGGCCCTAATAGTGTCGAGCGATGTCCCGCCGCTCATCCGCTCCTACAAAAACCTGGCCGAGGATCTCCTCGGCATCCCGTTTTACTCCGTCTCTTCGGGGATGGAGACAGGGCTCAAGATCCACTACGACGACCCGAAAGCCCTGGGGTCGGATCGGATCGTCAACTCCGTGGCGGCGGTCCGCCACTATGGTTCTCCGACCATCATCGTAGACTTCGGGACGGCCACGACCGTCGAAGCCGTGGGCGGAGGCGCGAACTACCTGGGCGGGGCGCTCATGCCCGGGGTCTACGTTTCTTTGGACGCGCTCGCCGCGCAGGCGGCCAAGCTTCAGAACGTGGACCTCGAAGCGAAGACACCGAAGGCCATAGCTGCCAACACCCCGGACTCCATCCGCAGCGGCTTCATCTACGGTTATGCAGGCGCTGTAGACGCTCTGGTCCGCCGCTTCAAGGACGAGCTCGGGGAGCCGGAGAACACGCGCGTGCTCGCTACCGGCGGACCGGCGCCGGTCATCGTCCGCTACTGCCATGAGATCGACACCCTCGACCCGGATCTGACTCTCAAGGGCCTGCGCGTCTTGTACGACCTGAACGCGAACTAAAGCCGTCGGCAAGGTTTCGGAGGGCAAAGGCTGGCAGAAGAAGTAGGGTGCTCGATCCGGCTACGCTCCTCCCGCGCCACCGGCGTTCGCCGGCCGAGTAGAAGCCGATACCTGACCACCGATACCTGGCAGCTAGCTCCGTTGACACCTTTGTTGCCCGCGCTTATACTCTCCCGGCTTATGACGGACAAGAACCGGGAGCTACTCACCCGAGAGGGTTTCGAGAAGCTCCAAGAAGAATTCAGGTATCTCACCGAGGTTCGGCGGCGCGAGGTCGCGGATCGCATCCGGCAGGCTAGGGAGTTCGGCGATATCTCCGAGAACTCCGAGTACGACGACGCCAAGACCGAGCAGGGACTGCTGGAACGCAGGATCAGCGAGGTCCAGCGTCGCTTACGAAGCGCGAAGGTCGTGGACCCGGCCGAGGCAGAGGCCGATTCGGTGGATCTCGGCACCCGCGTGACCTTGAGGGCGCTCGGCAAGGGCGAGGAACGGACCTTCCAGATCGTGGGGACGAACGAGTCGGACCCCGGGAGCGGCAAGCTCTCCCACTCCTCTCCGGTGGGACGCGCCGTCCTAAAGCGCCGCGTCGGAGAGAAAGTCACCGTCGCCACACCCCGCGGCGCTACGGAGTACGAGATCGTCAACGTAGAGGCCGCGAGCTAGGACGGGGGAGATACCCTCGCAGCTCGTACTACCCGTCCGTCTTTCGTGGAGCAGCACGTGAGCAGTTATTCGATCCCCGGTTGGGCCAAAGACGTCGCGAATGCTTTAGGGCCGGGGCTGCATGTGGTCGTCACCGGCATCAGCCCTTCCGGCAACATCCACGTCGGCAACCTTCGCGAGGTTCTGGTCGCCGAGGCGGTCGTGAACGCTCTGAAAGCCCGCGGGGCCGAGGTGCGTTTTGTCTTCCATGCGGACACCATAGATCCTTTGCGCAAGATCGCGCCCGGCGTCCCCGAGAGCTTCGAGTCCTACATCGGTCACAGCCTCTCGCGCGTCCCGGATCCTAAGGGTTGCCACGCCTCCTACGCCGAGCACTTCCTCGACCCCTTTGAGGAGGCTTTGAAACGCATGGAGATGGATATAGAGGTCCTGCGCTCTCACGAGCTCTACGAGGGCGGCTTTTACGCGGAGGTGACGCAGGAGGCTTTGGAACATACTGCCGAGCTGCGCGAGATCCTGCAGGAGGTCAGCGGGCGCAAAATGCCCGAGCACTGGTCGCCGTACTTGCCGCGGGCGACCTCGGGGCAGCTCGCGGGGGCCCGGATACTCGAGCATATCCCCGAAGAGAACAAGGTCGTCTTCGCCGACGAAGACGGCTGGGAGGAGGTCGCCGACTACGCACGAGGCGAGGGGAAGCTCGGCTGGCGGGTGGAGCTCGCGGCGCGTTGGAAAGCTTTAGGGACCACGTTCGAGCCGTTCGGCAAGGACCACACGAGCCGCGGCGGCTCGACCGACACGGCCGACCGGATGGCAAGGGAGGTCTTCCGGTACCCGGTCCCTGGCCGCTACGAGTACGAGTGGATCCAGATAAAAGGCAGGGGCGCGATGAGCAGTTCCAAGGGCATCGTACTCTTACCGGGCGACATGCTCGACATCATGCCCCCAGATGCCCTGAGGCGGATGGTCTTAGGACGCGACCCGGCCCGTGCCCTCGCCCTGGATCTCGCCGACGGCTTCCCCCGCTTTATGGACGAATACAGGGCCGACACCGAAGAGAAGCCCGTCCCCTTTACTCATCTCGTCACCATCGCTCAGACTACGGGCGGAGAGCCGGACAGAGCCGCCGAGATGCTCAGGGAGGGCGGGTACGAGGAGGCCGCCAAAGATATCGACAAACTCCGTCGGGACCTCACCTATGTATGTAACTGGGCAAGGGACTGGGCTCCCGAATTCCTCAAGCTCGGAATCCTGGAGCCGCTGGAGGCGGCGGAGGCGGCGAAGGGCCTCGACGAGGACCAGCTACATTACCTTGACCAAGTCGCCAGAAAGCTGGAGAATGGGATGGACGGGGACGCAGTGCAAAACCTCCTTTACTCCACGGCGGTCGAGCTCGGCCTGAAGCCGAAGAAGGTCTTTGCCGCCGTCTACACCGTCCTCCTCGGCAGAAAAAATGGCCCCAAGGCTGGTCCCTTTATCGCCAGCCTCGGCGTCGATGCTGTAAGGGAGCGGTTCCTCTCTGTGTCAGGAGACACCTAAACCTTCGGGGGTAGGTGTTAAGCTACTCCAAACGCTATATAGAGGAGGCCCAACGGGCGACCGCCCAACTTGTGGCGTCGACAAAGTGTAGCGCTGAGAGCGTAAAGCGCCCGAGTGATCCATATGTGGGCGAAACCTTTGTATACTAATAGCAGGCCGGCGTGTATGAGAGAGGCAATATGATTTTATGGACCGGATCTAGAGCGTTGTATAATCCGCTCACCCTTGTTCGCCGTATACTGTTTCAGACCGTTACTGCACACGTCGACGTTGTGAAGGACCCTCAGAGCAGAGGAGGCTCCCACTAATGTTCGAGCGATTTACGGAACGGGCCCGCAAGGTCGTGGTGCTCGCCCAGGAAGAGGCCCGTCATTTCAACCACAACTACATCGGCACCGAGCACCTGCTCTTGGGCCTCCTCAGGGAAGACGAGGGCGTCGCTGCCCGCGCTTTGGGCTCGCTGAACGTCACCCTCGACGAGGTGCGCGAGCAGGTCGAAAGCATCGTCGGCTACGGCGAGGAGGGATCGGGCGGCCAGGCGCCGTTTACCCCGCGCTCTAAGAAGGTCCTGGAGCTCGCCTTGAGGGAGGCATTGCAGCTCGGGCACAACTACATCGGCACCGAGCACATCCTCCTGGGCTTGGTCCGGGAGTCCGAGGGGGTCGCCGCGCGCGTGCTGTCGAACCTCGGCGTGGACCCGGACAAGGTCCGCCGGGAGGTCGTCCGGATGCTCGGTGGGGAACGCTCGCAGCGGGGCCGGGGTGGCGAGGCCGGCGGTCGCGGCGGCGTGGAGGCCAAGCGGCCCAAGACCCGCCAGCTCGACCAGTACGGCAGGAACCTCACGGCGTTCGCCGACGAGGGTAAGCTCGATCCCGTCATCGGCCGCAACCAGGAGATAGAGAGGATCATGCAGATCCTCGTCCGGCGTACCAAGAACAACCCCGTCATCATCGGCGAGCCCGGCGTCGGCAAGACCGCCATCGCCGAGGGGCTCGCGCAAGAGATCGCCGATGATAAGGTGCCGGACATCCTCGCCGACAAGGAGGTCTACACGCTGGACCTCGGGGCGTTGGTCGCGGGATCCAAGTACAGGGGCGAGTTCGAGGAGCGCCTCAAGAAGATCATGAAGGAGATCACCGACCACGGCGACATAATCCTGTTCATCGACGAGATCCACAACCTCGTCGGTGCGGGCGCCGCCGAAGGGGCGATAGACGCCGCCTCCATCCTGAAGCCGGCGCTTGCTCGCGGTGAGCTGCAGGTCATCGGCGCCACGACCATAGATGAGTACCGCAAGCATGTCGAGAAGGATAAGGCGTTAGAGCGCAGGTTCCAGACTATCCAGGTCGGGGAGCCGACGGTCGAGGAGACCGAGCTCATCCTCAAGGGACTTAGGGATCGCTATGAGCAGCACCACAAGATCCAGATAACCGACGAGGCTTTGAAGGCCGCCTCCGAGCTCGGCGATCGTTACATCTCGGACCGCTTCCTGCCGGACAAGGCCATAGACCTCGTGGACGAGGCGGCTTCCAAGATGCGGATTAAGACCATGTCGTCTCCTCCTTATTACAAGGAGATCGACGACGAGCTTGCCGAGGTGCGGTCCCAGAAGGAGGCCGCGATCGACGGCCAGGAGTTCGAGAAGGCCGCGCGCCTGAGGGACTCCGAGCGCAAGCTCGCCCAGCAGCGTCGGGACCTCGAGAAGAGCTGGCGCGAGGGCGACGACGGCGGCGAGAGCCAGGCCTCCATCGGGGAGACCGAAATCGCCGAGATCGTCTCCATGTGGACCGGTATCCCGGTCAAGAAGATGACCGAGGAGGAGACTGCCAAGCTCTTGAAGATGGAGGAGGAGCTGCACAACCGCGTCGTCGGGCAGAACGAGGCCATAAAGGCCGTCTCCCGCTCCATCCGCCGCACGTTCGCCGGGATAAAGGACCCGAACAGGCCTTCCGGCTCGTTCGTCTTCCTCGGGCCCACGGGGGTCGGGAAGACCGAGCTCGCGCGGACCCTCGCCGAGTACCTCTTCGGCGACCAGGACTCCATGATCCGGCTCGACATGTCCGAGTACATGGAGCGGCACACCGTCAGCCGCCTGGTCGGTTCGCCTCCGGGCTACGTCGGCTACGACGAGGGCGGCCAACTCACCGAGCAGGTGCGGCGCAAGCCCTACAGCGTGGTGCTCTTCGACGAGATCGAGAAGGCCCACCCGGACGTCTTCAACATACTGCTCCAGATCCTGGAGGACGGGCAGCTCACCGACGCGCAGGGGCGGACCGTGGACTTCAAGAACGTGGTCCTCATCATGACCTCGAACGTCGGAGCCCAGACCATTAACAAGACCAAGTCCCTGGGCTTCGGCTCGGACGAGGCTGGTCTCTCCTACAAGGAGATGAAGGGTAGGGTCACGAGCGAGCTTCGCAAGATCTTCCGTCCCGAGCTGCTGAACCGGATCGATGAGATCATCGTGTTCCACAAGCTCGAGCGCGAGGACATGCGCCACATCATCGAGATCCAGATAAGGCGCCTCAGGAAGCAGCTCGTCGAGCGCGACGTGACCGTCGAGTTCACCCGCGAGGC
>JALZEL010000284.1 GCA_030862075.1 Actinomycetota bacterium
TCACCTCTACCCCGGCCTCCGTTAAAGGGCCGTCCACGCCCAAAGCCTCAAGCTCCTCCACGTCCCACCGGACTAGCAGCTTCGCGTCGCGCTCTTCGGCCAGGGAGAGGACGTAGTCCCTAGCTTCTTCGAGGTTCCCGACCTGTTTTCCATGTCCGCCCAAAGCGTCGAGCTCTTCCAGGAAGCGTGCCGGGGGATCCTCTATCGGCGGGCTCTCTCGTGGTTCTCCCTTCGGGGTCCAGGCGATATCGGGGGACCTGGTGGGCTTGTATCGTCGGGCTTGAGTCCGGTGGCGGATGGACTCCAGGAACTCCATCCGGTCCGCCACGTCTAGAAGCCCTCCTTCCAGAGCTCGCGGAAGGACTTCTCCGCGAGCGGCGGGAGGTCGCGGGAGTTTATCCAGCCACTCAAAGGTCCGGGGACGGGTCGGATAGAGCCGTCCCGCAGGAGAGGTTTCTGGGCCACGCGTCCGGCCTTGCCGGAGATCCTGTACAGGGTCGGCCTCTTCATCGCGTTCTCGAAGCTTTTGAAGGCGAGCTCTTGTGCCTTGCTAGCGAGACCCTCCTCTACCTGTTGATTGCGGAGTTTTAAGAGGAGGTCGTGCAGCGGGATTCCTACGGGGCACGCCTCCGAGCACGCGCCACACAAGGAGGAAGCGTGGGGCAGGTCTTTGGCCTCCTCGTTGCCCTTCAAGAGGGGGGTTATGACGGCGCCGATGGGACCGGAGTAGGTCGAGCCGTAGGCGTGGCCACCGGTCTGCCTATAGACGGGGCAGACGTTCAGGCAGGCACCGCAGCGGATGCAGTAGAGGGCTTCTTCGAACTCCGTGCCGAGGAGCTCTGAGCGACCGTTGTCCATGAGGATCAGGTGCATCTCCTCCGCGCCGTCGAGCTCGCCTTCGCCGCGTGGCCCTGTCACGAAGTTGGTGTAGACGGTGAGCTTCTGGCCGGTCCCGCTACGCGCGAGGAGTTGGACGAAGACTGAAAGGTCCGAAAAGCGTGGGATCAGCTTCTCTATCCCCATCACGACCACGTGGACCCGCGGGACGCTCGTTACCAGCCGCCCGTTGCCCTCGTTGGTGACCGTGCAGATCGTGCCCGTCTCGGCGACCCCGAAGTTCGCCCCGGACATGCCGATATCCGCGGTCAGAAACTTCTCCCGCAGCCGTTTGCGGGAGAATGCCGCAAGGTCTTCGGCGTTCGGGGGTAGCTTCTCCCCGGCCACCCCAGAGAGGATGTCCGCCACCTGCCGGCGGTTCATGTGGAGGATGGGACCAACGATGTGCGAGGGGTGATCGTCGGCAAGCTGGGCGATCCACTCTCCGAGGTCCGTCTCGACGATATCGAGGCCCAGGTCCGCGTAGTCCTCCTCCAGACGCCGGTTGAGCTCTATCTCCTCGGTCGCCATGCTCTTCGACTTGGCAATCACCTTCGCGTTTCGCCTCCGCGCCAAGTCGCCGACGTACCGGACAACATCCTCCCCATCTTTGGCAAAGAAGACCTTGCCACCCCGAGCCTCTACAGCGTCAGCCACCTGCTCCAGGTAGCGATCCAGGTTGGCCATAGTCTCCTGCTTGATGCGGTACGCCCTCTCCCTGAGTTCTGGGGCATCAGGGAGGGCATTCAGAGCGGCGTCGCGTGCCACGACGGACTTCCTGGTGAAGTGCTCGACCGCATCGTGGAGCTCTCGGTCGCGTACGGCTTTCCGGCCCCGCTCGTTGAAGCCCTCGACCTTGCTGGCGATGCCTTCGCGACGACGATCCTCGGTGTCGCGCTCGTGGGTGGGCTTCTTCGTCTCCACTCTTCTATCCAACCTTCCCCTCGTCGGAGTCGAGTATCTGGGCCAGATGGTATACGCGGGTGTCGTGTCCCGTACGCTTCAATCTTCCCTCCAGGTGCATCAGGCAGCTAGAGTCGCCGGAGATCAGGGTGTCGGCCCCGCTCTTCTCTAACGCCTTTATCTTCTCGTCGGCCATTGCCGTCGAGACGTCCGGCATTTTCACGGCGAAGGTCCCCCCGAACCCACAGCAGAGCTCCTCGTTCTCCCAGTCCAAGAGCTCCAATCCCTCCACGTGGCTCAAAATCTCCCGCGGCTCCTCCAGTATCCCAAGCTCCCGCCGCTGGTGGCAGCCGGTGTGAAAGGCTGCCCTCCCCTCGTACCGGACGCCGAGGTTCATTACCCCGAGCACGTTTACCAGAAAGTCCGAGAACTCCCGGACGCGGTGCCCCAAGGCCTCCGAGCGTTCCCGCTCCTCGGGCATCTCCTTGAAGACAAACGGGTAGTAGTGCGAGACCATCGCGGTGCAGGAGCCGGAGGGGCAGACGACGTAGTCGAAGCGCTCTCTTTCGAAGACGCTAAGGAAGTGGCGGGCGCCGCCCCTCGCCTCGTCGAAGAAGCCGGAGTTGAAGGCCGGCTGGCCGCAGCAAGTCTGGTCCTCCGGGTAGATCACCTCGACCCCGAGCCTCCTCAGAATCCGCACCACGCTAACCCCCACCTCCGGGTTTATGAGGTCTACGTAGCACGGAACGAACAAAGCCACCCTCACGGAGCGTATCCCTCCCCACCTCGGAGCTGCTCTTGCCGACCCTACTCTTGCTTCGGGTTGGATCAAGTATAGCAACCGACGCGGGGAAGACGGGCGTCCTGCTAAACTGCTTCTGGTTGGCGTGACGCTCGCTCTAAGGGGTAACGCATGCAGACGGAGTGACCCTCTTCCATACCAGAACAAAAGTAAACGCACCGACCAGTCCGCCTTCACCCCACATTAGCCATGCTACGACCTCTACCCGCCACTTCCCACAGCTTTTTGGTCAGAACCCTTTATAGGCAGAGCACCAACTTTGTAGGCAGACTGGGTTGTGTAGGCAAAGCCGGCACGAACACTTCGCCCGAAAGCCGCAAAGGTGCTATTTTGGCAACACGTCGCTAAAACTCCGGGGGCAGGACGCGTGGACTTATCTATCATCGCCGATGACCTGACCGGCGCCGCTGATTCGGGGGTGCAGCTCAAGCGCTCCGGCTACCAGACCGCGGTCGTCTTTCGCGGAGCCGAGCTCCCTCCGGAGGTGGACCTCGACGCGGTGGCGGTGGACACGGACTCCCGATCGTCGCCGGCCGGCTTCGCCGCGAAGCGTGTCCTGGAAGCTGGGCGTGCGATGAATAACGCCCACGTCATCTACAAGAAGATAGACTCTACTTTGCGGGGTCCCATCGCTGCTGAGCTCGCGGCGGCTCTTGGTGCCACCGGACGCACAAAGGCCGTGGTTGCGCCCGCCTTCCCGAGCGCCAGGCGCACCACCTGTGAAGGTGTGCAACTGGTAAACGGCAAGCCCGTACACCAGACCGGACTCGCGCACGACCCGAGCACCCCGGTTTCGGAGAGCCACATCCCCTCTCTGCTCTCCGAAGCTTTCTCCTCCGTCGCCCTCTCGACCGCCGAAGTTCGGGACGTCTGCCGCGTCCACGAAGCCCTGGAAAGCGCGGACTGCGTGGTCGCTGATGCCGGGTCCGACGACGACCTCGAAGCCCTCGTGCGGGCCGTGCCGGATCCTTCGACGGTCTTGTGGGTCGGCTCCGCAGGCCTTGCCCGGGCGTTCGGCAAGGTTTATCCAGGACCGCGCAGCGACGCCCCGTCCGAAGCGCCCATCCCGGCTTCGGGCGTGCTGGCGGTAGTCGGTAGCGTCAACGAGGTCGCCCGAGAACAGCTCCGGTGTCTCGCTGAGGAACCCGGCGTCGCGCAGGTGGCCCTCGACACGGTGGCGCTGGCTGCCGGGTCTCGCGAAGAGGCGGTCGGTGAGGCAGCGGAGGCCGTGCGGGCGGCACTCTCCGGGAACCGGGGCGCCGTTCTGTACTCCGCGGCGGGCGAAGGGGTAGATTCGGCGCTCCGCGAGCGTTCGGTCTCGAAAGACGAGATCTCCGGGCGTGTGGCGGACGCGCTCGCGGAGGTTGTCGCTACGCTTTCGGGAGAGGAACGCTTCGACACGCTGGTCTTGACCGGCGGCGATACGGCGGTGCGGGTGGCGCGCGCTTTGGGGGCCACGGGCATCCTGCTCGAAGGAGAGATCGAGGCAGGCGTGCCTAACGGCACCCTGATCGGGCCACGCCCGTACCGCGTCGTAACCAAGGCCGGCGGTTTCGGAGGCTCCGATACCTTGCGCGAAGCCTTCCGGGCTTTAGCCAACCCCCGAAAGGAAGCAAAAGCGTGAAAGGGCCTTTAGTAGCCGTCACCATGGGAGATCCGGCCGGGATCGGACCGGAGATAATCGCCAGGATCTTCGCCGAAGTGGGTTTTTACGACGAGCACCGGACCCTCGTCATCGGGGACGCCGGGATCTTGAAAAGGGCGGTGGACCTGCTGGAGTTGCCACTTCGTGTCAGCGTCGTCGAAGGGCCGGAGGAAGATCCTCCCGGGCCAACTATAATCCCGGTGCTCCCGGCGGGCGAGAAGCTGCCCGAAGATCTGCCGTTCGGCAAGTTGAACGCACGAGCCGGGGCGGCGGCCTTCGACTACGTCCGCCGAGCGACGGAGCTAGCGCTGGAGGGGAGCGTACAGGCCGTCGCGACGGCTCCCCTGAACAAGGAGGCTGTGCACCTCGGGGGGCACATGTACCCGGGGCACACCGAGATACTCGCCGAACTCACCAATACGAAGGACTACGCGATGATGCTCGTCACCGAAGACCTGCGCGTCATTCACGTCAGCACGCACGTCTCGCTCAAAGAAGCCATAGAGCGGGTGCGGCCGGAGCGCGAGCTGGCCGTGATCCGCCTCGCCCGCGACGCGCTCTCCAGGATTGGTATAGAGGAGCCCAAGATCGCGGTCGCGGGCCTCAACCCCCATGCGGGCGAGAATGGCCTCTTCGGGGATGAGGACGCCCAGCGCATCGCGCCCGCCGTCGCCGAGGCCGCCGAAGAAGGGATAGTCGTCACGGGTCCTCATCCGCCCGACACGGTCTTTGCGCGGGCCAGGAAGGGGGAGTTCGACATGGTGGTCGTGCAGTACCACGACCAAGGTCATATCCCGATCAAGCTGATGGGCTTCGAGGGCGGGGTGAACGTAACCGTGGGTTTGCCGTTCTTCCGCACGAGCGTAGACCATGGCACGGCTTTCGACATCGCGGGCACCGGCAAGGCTGACCACTCAAGCATGCGGGCCGCGATCGAGCTGGCACGCGAGCTGGCGCTGTCGGAGAATGGGACCTGAGCAGAGGAGTCAGGAATGGCATTTCCCAAAGTGGTGAAGGTACGCCAGGAGTTCCCGAGGCCCCGCGTGGAGGACGTTGAGGCAAAGGTGCGCGAGGAGTTCGATAAGGAGGAGATCTCCTCCTGCGTCCGGTCCGGCATGCGGGTGGCACTGACGGCCGGAAGCCGCGGCATCGCGCAGATAGACGTCGTCTTGCGGGCGCTGGTACGCGTCCTGAAGGAGAAGGGGGCCGAGCCGTTCATCGTGCCCGCGATGGGGAGCCACGGTGGGGCGACGGCCGAGGGGCAGGTAGAGGTATTAGAGAGCCTCAACGTCACGGAGGAATTCTGCGAGGTCCAGATCCTGTCATCTATGGAGGTCGTCGAAATAGGAAAGACGGATCGTGGGGTGCCAGTGTACATGGACCGTCACGCATCCAAAGCGGACGGGGTCGTGATCGTCAACAGGATCAAGGCGCACACCGACTTTCGCGGGCCTGCGGAGAGCGGCCTCCTGAAGATGACCTCAATCGGCCTGGGCAAACACGACGCGGCCCTCGAGCTGCACGGCTACGGCGTAACCGGGATCAAGGACTACATGATCGAGGTCGGCGAAGCGGTTCTCGACTCGGGACGCGTGCTCTTCGGGCTGGGATTGGTCGAGAACGCCTACGACGAGCCAGCAAAGATAGAGGCCATAATGCCAGTGAACGTCCGGCGCCGGGAGGAGGAGCTGCTCAAGGAGTACATGAAGCTCATGCCGGAGCTGCCCGTCCGCGAGATGGACCTCCTGTTCGTGGACGCTTTGGGCAAGAACTACAGCGGGACCGGGATGGACACGAACGTCATCGGGCGTTTTCGCATCCTGGGCGTAGAGGAACCCGAGAGCCCGAACGCGAAGTACGTGATCGTGAGCCGCTTAAGCGACGATTCCCACGGCAACGCCCTGGGCGCTGGCCTAGCGGACTTCACGACGGAGCGCTTCTTCGGCGCTATAGACCGCGAGACGACGAACGCCAACGTCATGACGAGCACGTTCGTCGAGCGGGCGAAGATACCGATGGTCTTGAAGAACGACGAGGAGGCCCTAAAGACCGCGATCCGGTGCAACTGGGGCGTCCCGCCGGAAGAGACCCGCTTCGTGCGCATCCCGAACACGCTGCACCTGGAGCACGCCTACCTCTCCGAGAACCTCGTGGACGAGGCGCTAGAGAATGACAACGTCGAAGTTATAGGCGAAGCGGCGGAGCTAAAGTTCGGCGAAGACGGGTACTTAGAGGGCTTCTGAGGAGGTAGGGATGAAGCAGGGCCTGGGAAGGCTGCGGAACACGTCGGCGGTCGTAACCGGGCAGCGAAGGGGATCGGGCGGGCTACGACGGAGCTCTTCGCTAGCGAGGGCGCTCGCCTCGTCGTCACCGACGTGGACGAAGAGGGCCTTGGTGCTCTGCGTTACCGGCTTGCAGAGGAGGTCTCCGAGGCAGAGGTCGCGTCGGTCGTCGGCGACGTCTCTAGTCCCGAGGACGCGAAGAAGATCATCGGTAAGTGCGTCGAGCGCTTCGGGCGAATAGATGTCCTCGTCGCAAACGCGGGCGTCATCCCCTTGAGCACCAAAGTGGGTAAGCCAGGCATGAGCCCATTTGTTACCTCGGATCACATCGTCGCTTTCGAGGAGAAGCACGGAGCTTTGAAAGAGGGCGAGGTGGTGCTCCTGCAGACGGGCTGGAACCGCTACTATGTCGAGGGTGAGGAAGGCTTGAAGTACATGCACCGCTCGCTGGTCACGATGGACGCCCCCGGATGGCCAGCCCCGGCCCCGGAGATGATCCTGTACCTGCACGAGAAGGGAGTCAAGACGGTCGGTATAGACGCCCCGAGCATCGGGAGCGCTCACGACCCGATCCCCGTGCACCAGGAGGGCTGAGCCGGGGCATGCGGTACGTGGAGGAGCTGACGAACTTCGGAGAGCTACCGGTACACGGAGCCTACTTCGTCTTTTTGCCGCTCAAGATCGCCTACTCCTCCGGCAGTCCCAGGTGAGCGATCGTGCTCCTGCCGGGATAGGCTCCGGGGTTCGACGTCGGCGGACCTTCTACGGTCCCGAGACGTCGGCGCCCTCGTCGCCTCCACCCGGCGCGTCCTTCGCGGTGCGCGTGGACCAGGCCCTTTGGGCAGCGTGCACCAGGCCTAGAGTCCCTGCGAGACCGCCCGCGGCCGCGAGCGGCCAGGCTAGGAGGCGTGGGTAGCGAGCGCCCAGGGCCGAGACACTCAAAACGCCCGCGGCGAGCGCGGCCCCTATGGCGTTCTCATGGGTGTTCAGGGGGGCGCTCCCCGCCGTGAGCGCGGCGTTCCCGACCCGGGAGACCGTCGCGGCCGCCCGCGAGCCGCTGCCCGGTGTCTCGCGCTGGACCCGCCGCTCGGCCCGACTGATGGGACGCTCAGGCTGCGCCCGCGGTCGTCGGGCGGTACCGCGGAGTAGTATCTCCCGAGCGTCCCTCAGGTCCTCCTCGAACATAGCCTCCATCTCGGCCCCAAAGGAATAGTCTTCGGCGAGGAGGTCCACCTCCCAGTTCGCCAGGAGGCTCGAGACGTTCAGGTTCGTCGAGCCCACCCGGCCCCAGAAGCCGTCGGCGACACTCGTCTTCGCGTGCATCATCAAGCCACCGTACTCGTAGATACGCACCCCGCTCTCGAGGAGCCCTCGGTAACCGGTGCGTGAGAGGAGGCCGATCCAGGGCAGGTCGTTGGTCGCCGGCAGGAGGATGCGGACGTCTATCCCGTCCCTCGCGGCCGCCATCAAGGACTGGGTGAGGCCCGGGATCGAGAGGAAGTACGCGTCGGCGATCCAAAGCCTCTCCTCGACCTCGGCGATGAGGAACTGCAGCACCCGCAAGATGCGCGCCTTGCCGGGCTCCTGGATTATCACCCGCACCGCCGCCTCGCCGGCCGCCGGGACGTCTTCGACGACGGGGCGCTCTTCGGCGGGTAGCGGAGTGGCGCCCGCCCGGTCCCACACGCTGGCGAACGCCCGCTCAAGGTCGGCGACGGCCGGTCCCCGCACGCTAACGGCCGTGTCACGGTAAGGGAGACCCGTCTCCGGGGAACGCCTGAGCCACGCGTCGGCGATGCAAACCCCGCCCGCCGAGGCGTAGGCGCCGTCGACGGCCAGGAGCTTGCGGTGGTCGCGCAGCAAGAAATCCAGAGGCTCCCGGAGCGTCGGCGGGTTGACCGCCCGCGCCTCCACCCCCGACTGTCTGAGCTCTTCCCAGAAGTATCGAGGCACGTCCATCGAGCCAAACCAGTCGTAGAGGATACGCACCGGGACGCCCTCTTTAGCCTTCGCCGCCAGCGCCTCGGCGAAGCGGTGGCCTATGCGATCCGCCTTGAAGATGTAGTTCTCGAGGTGCACCCAGCGCTTTGCGACCTCGATCTCCGCCAGCCAGTCCTCATAGGTAGCGGGGCCGTTCTCGAGCAGCCCGAGCTCGTTGCCGACGCGCCGCTGCGCGTCGCTTACCCGCGTCATGGCCCTACCCAGTTGCGAGACCAAACGCGCTCATCCTTCCCCGCCTACGAGACGAACCCCCATATTACTCTTCGAAGAAGGGCTCGCCTTCCAGGGCGTACTCGCGGGCTACGTCTTCGTTCAACTCCACCCCAAGGCCCGGTGCTTCAGGGACCTTTATAAAACCGTCCTGTATGACCGGGCCGTCTAGACCTACGACCATATCCTCCCAGAACGGCACGCTCATGCCATGCCACTCGAGGGCGAGGAAGTTGGGGATGGCGGTAGCGACGTGAGCGGAGGCGATGGTGCCTATGGGGCTCGCGATGCAGTGGGGGGCAACGGCGACGTAGTGGGCGTCGGCCATGTCGGCGATCTTGCGTCCTTCTAACAAACCTCCGGCTTTCTGCAGGTCCGGGGCGATGATGTCCAAAGCACCTTTCTCCAGGGACTCCCTGAAGCCGAAGCGCATATAGTAGTTCTCACCACTGGAGATGGGGGTCTTGGTGCTCTGCGCGACCCGGCGCATGGCCTCAATGTTCTCCGGCGGCACGGGGTCTTCGAGCCACATGAGACCGTAGGGCTCTAGCTCGTAGGCGAGGCGCTGGGCATCGGAGACGTTGTAGCGCCAGTGCAGGTCGAAGCAGATGTCCACCGTCTCCCCCACCGCCTCGCGCACCGCCTCGACGAGCGAGACCATGAACTTCACCTCCGCGTTGGTGAGGGTGCCGGAGAAGGTGTCCAAGGTGTACTGGTTCGGGACGTCGAGGTCGAACTTGATTGCGGTAAAGCCCATCTCCTCGACGACCTCCCGGGCTTTCTGCGCGTACATCTCCGGCGTAAAGGTCTCGTCGGCCTCGGCCTCGCCGTAGGCCCGGCCGTGGACGGGTTGGTTTGCTTCGGAGGAGGCAGAGACGGCGGCCGCCTGGGGCATCCACTTCGGGGAGCGAGCGACCATGACAGAGTTCAGGGACTCCAGGGCCTCGCCGGCGTGGCAGTCGGCGTAGACGCGCACCTTGTCGCGGTATTTGCCGCCCAGGAACGCGTGTACGGGGGCGCCGTAGTGTTTCCCTACCGCATCCCAGAGGGCGGCTTCGATGCCGGAGATCGCGTTGTAGACGATCCCGCCCACAGAGCCTGCGCCACTGGCGGCCCAGCGCATCTTGGACCACAGCTTGTCCACGTTGCGCGGGTCCTCCCCGACCAGCAGGGGCTTGAGGTCCCGGATGATCGCGGTAAGCCCCGGCGCCAAGAAGCTCTCTCCGAGGCCCGTGATCCCTTCGTCCGTGTAGATGCGGATAAAGGTCCAGTCGTAGTTCGCCTCGACCACGGCGGTCCTGACATCGGTGATCTTCAAGGCAGCGCTCCTTCCCTCCGTTTCGCGGACGCGCTTTCGCGGCCCCCGCCACGCCGCTATTATAAGGACCGCTGGTGGGCAACAGGGACGGAGGATCATGGTACCAGCAGAAGCGGGCTCATGAGGCGCCTGGAGGACAAGCGCACCGTCGTCACCGGCGCCAGTGCGGGCATCGGACGAGCCATCGCACTCCGCCTAGGGGCGGAAGGCGCGCGAGTCGCAATCGCTGACGTGGACGAGGATGGCGCGCAAGAAGTCGCCGCCGAACTCGAAGGAGACTCGATAGTCCATCAGACCAACGTCACCAAACCCAATGAGCTCGAGGCGCTGGTGCGGTGCGTCGTCGAGGAGTGGGGCGGCCTCGACGTCATGGTCAACAACGCCGGCGTCGGGATCGCCGCAACCACGCCAAAGACCGCGGAAGAGGACTGGGACATGGTGCTCGACGTGTGCCTGAAGGGAACGTTCTTCGGGATGAAGTACGCGATCCCCGCCATAAGGGACTCGGGGGGCGGGTCGGTCATCAACATGTCCTCCATCGCCGCCCTGGTGGGCCTGAACGACCGGGCGGCCTACTCGGCCGCCAAGGGCGGCATCCTCTCGCTCACGAGGGCGGCGGCCATAGACCACGTAGAGGAGGGTGTGCGGGTCAACTGCATCGCGCCCGGGACCGTGGACACGCCCTGGGTCGCCCGCATCACCGCCAGCTACGAGGACCCCGAAGAGGCACGCGAGAGCATGAAGGCCCGCCAGCCCCACGGCCGGCTCGTCTCGCCGGAGGAGATAGCCGCGATGGCCGCCTACCTCGCCTCTGACGAGGCGGGCTCCATCGTCGGGGCGTGCATGGTCGTGGATGGCGGCGTGACCGCCCGCTGAAGAGAAAGAGTAAGCTTGCCCGTAACCATCACCGACGTCGTGGCCCGCGACATCCGCTTCCCGACCTCACAAGATCTCTCTGGCTCGGACGCCATGAACCCCGACCCCGACTACTCGGCGGCGTACGCGATCCTGAAGACCGACTCCCCCGAGGGCCTTGAAGGCCACGGCCTCACGTTCACCATCGGCCGGGGCAACGAGATCTGCGTCGCCGCGATAGAGGCTATGGCCCCGCTCGTGGTCGGCGGGACCTTGGAGTCCCTCACGGAAGACATAGGCGCCTTCTGGCGCAGGGTCACGGGCGATAGCCAGCTCCGTTGGCTCGGGCCGGAGAAGGGCGTCATACACCTCGCCACCGCCGCCGTCATCAACGCTGTCTGGGACCTCTACGCGAAGGTCGAGGGCAAGCCCCTCTGGAAGCTCCTCGTCGACATGAGCTCCGAAGAGCTCGTGCGTAGCATTGACTTCCGCTACATATCCGACGCCATAACGCCCGAGGAGGCTTTGGAGATCCTGCGCCAAAACGAGCCGACGAAGGGGACTCGCGAGGCGGAGATGATGCGCGACGGGTTCCCCGCGTACACGACGAGCACCGCCTGGCTCGGCTACGAGGACGAGAAGCTCAAGCGGTTGGCCCGGGAGGCGGTCGAGGCCGGGTGGAACGACGTGAAGATGAAGGTCGGGGTGAGCCCGGAAGACGACGCACGGCGCGCAGGGATAATTCGGGAGGAGGTCGGGCCCGAGAGAAAGCTCATGATGGACGCCAACCAAGTCTGGGACGTCGAAGAAGCCATAGAGAGGATGGAGCGCCTGAAAGAGTTCGACCCGTGGTGGATCGAGGAACCTACGAGCCCCGACGACGTCTTGGGACACGCCCGGATCTCGGAAGCTGTATACCCCATTGGCGTCGCCACCGGCGAGCACTGCCAGAACCGCATCCTCTTCAAACAGTTCCTACAGGCAAACGCCATAAGCTTCTGCCAGGTAGACGCCTGTCGCCTAGGGGGCGTCAACGAGATCCTCTCCGTCCTCTTGATGGCCAAGAAGTTTGGGGTGCCGGTCTGCCCGCACGCGGGCGGCGTCGGCTTGAGCGAGTACGTGCAGCACCTCTCGATCTTCGACTACGTCTACGTCGGTGCCTCCCTTGAGAACCGGATCCTCGAGTACGTGGACCACCTGCACGAGCACTTCCTCGACCCCGTCGTCGTAAAAAACGGCCGCTACCAGGCCCCCCAGATGCCCGGCTACTCCATCGAGATGCGCCCCGAATCGCTGGAAAAGTACGAGTTCCCTACGGGCACGGCCTGGTCCTCCTCGGTCGCCTGAGCGGCGGTCGAACCGGGCGCAAACTTCCCGGCTTCCCAGATCATCGGGCGTCCCAGTCCTTGCGAACCGAACGCATCATGTCTTCCCCGGAGCGTTCCTGCGCATCCCTCCGCTCGTCCATCTTGAGGACCGTGTACGCCCGTCCGGCCCCGAGGTCGAAGACAGCAGCTTGCGCACGGGCCAGGGCGGCGTAGACTTCCTCCGGGGTCTCGACCTCGACCGTCGTACCCATCGGCCCAGGGTGCACTTCAAGCCGGAGGCTTCGAGCTCTCTGACGGCCGCCGCCACGTAGTCGCTGACGCTCGTGGTTTCCGTCCCCAAAGGTAAGATGCTTATCTCGGCTACTACCACCGCGTCCTCCTTACTCCTCGTCCTCGGGCATCAGGCTCTCGGTGACTTCGGCCCCACCCTCGATGGACTCGCCGGGGAGCACGCTCACGCCCGCCGTGACGGTGGCTCCCTCTCCAACGCTGATCCCGTCCCCCAAGGCGCTCCCCTCCAGGACTTGGGTCCGAGGGCCTATGTTGCACGCGCGCATGACCAGGGCGCCGTCCAGCTCGGCCTCCTCGCCGATCGTAGACTCCCCGCCCACAGTGCTCCTGACGATAGAGGCCCCCTCTCCCACCGAGACATTCGACGCCAGAACCGAGTAGGGCCCGACGCGAGCGCCGGAAGACAACCGGACGTTGTCCCCCAGGACCACGGGCCCCTCTAGCTGGTCCTCCTCTACCCGCGCATCGCGCCCGACGAAAACGCCTTCTTTGAGCCGCTCCCCCGCGGGCTCGACCCCCTCTACTTCGCCGTCCAGCACAGCCTTTTGCGCGCCCATGTACTGCTCGATGTTCCCGATATCCTCCCAGTAGCCCTCCGTCACGTACCCGTACAGGGACCGCCCCTCCTCTAGCATCTTCGGGAACTGCTCCTTGGACCAGTCGTACTCCTGCCCCTCCGGCATGTCCTCGAACACCGACGGCTCCAGGATGTAGATGCCGGTGTTGGCCGTGTACGAGAAGACCTCCTCCTCGTCGGGCTTCTCCATAAAGTCGGTAACGCGCCCGTCCTCCTCGATGGTTACTATGCCGAACCCTGAGGGATCGTCGACCTTTTTGAGGACCAAGGTGGTCTCGGCCCCGCGCTCCTCGTGGAAGGAGAGAGCCTGCGTCAGGTTCACGTCTGTAAGCGCGTCGCCCGAGACGATTACGAACCTCTCCCCCAGCCGGTCCTCTACGTACTTCACCGAGCCGGCCGTGCCTAGGGGCTCCTCCTCGACGGAGTACTCGATGTTCATCCCCCACTCGGACCCGTCGCCGAAGTAGCCTTGGATAACCTCTGGCATATACTCCAGGGTGACTACTATGTCCTCGAAGCCGTGTCGCCTGAGGAGTTCCACAATGTGCTCCATACACGGCTTGTTGACTATCGAGATCATTGGCTTCGGCTGGTTGCTCGTCAACGGTCTGAGCCTCGTCCCCTTACCACCTGCCATGATCACCGCTTTCACAAGCCCTCCTCTCTCTAGCTTCCGGCATCTTCTTACCCCGAAGAGCACTCCTTCAACAAGTAGAAACACAAAACCCTGCACGCTGCGTCTCCGATCCTGCGCGGGGAAGCGATCGTATATTAGCTCGGCTCGATCAAGACCAGCGCTACGGTATTCACCGGCTGGTACAAAGAACTCGTTACCAATCTGCCGCTCGTCGAGGACGGACACGTAAGGCCGTCTGAGGGTCCGGGCCTGGGGATCGAGCTCCTGCCGAAGCGGCGCGAGCGCCCCGACGCGCACCTCATTACCAGCAAGCTCGAAGACCCATGCACCAGGAAGAAGAGGATGCCCCTCGCTTACGGGTTCGTTCCGCTGACTATTCGGTGTTCTGGGCGGGCTCCACGGTCGGGGTGTCTTCGAGCGTTACGGCGGCGGTGCCCAAAGAAGCGCCCTGGCTCTCCATAAAGCGGCGTTCGGTAGTGTAAGCCTGGACCATCATCGCGAGCTCGAGCTTGTCGCGTTCGGCCGGCAGCGTCCCGGCCTCTTCCTGCTTCGAGACGTCTTCGCCCTTTACGCCCAAAGACTTCTCGAGCTCCCCGATCCTGCGCCGCATCTTCAGGCGACCGCCGGGGGTCGTACGCAAGAAGACCCTGTCCTCAGGACCCTGCACCGGGTACATCCAGGCGTTCTTTATCCAGGACTGCAAGATCTCAGTCTTCAACTGCTCTTTGTCTTTTAGCTCCATAGATGAACCTCCTTTTACCGTTGCGTTAATGTACTACCCTGGTCCGCGAAACTCCACAAGGCGCGCCGCGTATTAGTCGGTACGATGAGCCGCGCACCGAGAGCCGCTTCTTCCCTGGACCTCCTCCGGCGGGACCTCGGAGGCTCCTTTGCCGCCCACGCCCGCGGCCTGCTCGCCTCGGAGTTCGCCCTCCTAAACTCCGACGGGAAGGAGTTCGGCCAGCTGCATTTGGGCGGGACCCCGGGCGCGGAGTTAGGGTCCGGAGACTACGCGGCCTCGTTCGAGGCGTTGGGGAGACGCTACTGGATGGTCGTAGATGGCGAGGAAGTGCTCTCTGCCGGTTTGAAGGGACGCTCCCTCGACGAGTTGGAGATCTCTTGCGGAAGCCGGATCTACGAGGCGCGGATCGGCTTCCTTCGCAACCTCGCGGTCACCACCTATCAAGAAGGCGGCGAAGCGGTGCGCCTCTCCGGTGGCTTGACAGGCCGGAACTATGAGGCCCTCTTCGCCGCCGAAGACGGGTGCGCGCTCCTGGTCGCGATCTTCCTCCTCTGGCACGTGGCCGCGAACCGGCGCCGCGCGTACCGCACTGTGAGCCCGACGAGGGGAGGGAGGATGTAAAGGGCCCTTACCTAGGAAACCTTGCGTCGTAGCAAACGACCGGATAGTGTCGAAGTGTACTGAACAAAAGGAGCGAGAATGCAGCAACAAGACCCGAACTACGGCACCCCTAGAGAAGAGGAGCCCCGCCTAACCCAGGTCCC
This sequence comes from Actinomycetota bacterium, assembly GCA_030862075.1. Lineage (GTDB taxonomy): Bacteria > Actinomycetota > Rubrobacteria > Rubrobacterales > Rubrobacteraceae > Rubrobacter_F. Next base: position 15,232 of record JALZEL010000284.1, read on the forward strand.
GGTGGGCGGCGGGATGAGTGCCCAGGACGAGCGGACGTGGTCGATGCTCGCGCACCTAAGCGTGCTGTTGAACATCGTGACCGGCATCGGCGGTCCGATCGCAGCCCTCGTCATCTGGCTGGTCTACAGGGACAGGTCCCCAAGGGTGTCCTTCCACGCCCTGCAATCGCTCTGGTATCAGGTGGCCTGGGCCGTTATCCTCTTCGTTGGATGGTTCGTGACCGGTATCCTGAGCATCATCTTCATTGGCCTGCTGCTGATACCGGTAATGTTGATCGCAACTCTCGTCCCCTTCGTGCACCAGTGCTACGCAGCCTATAAGGTCTACCAGGGCGTAGACTACCGCTACCCGATAATCGCCGATATGATCGACGGTGGACGGAGGGCCACCTAAAGCGACAGCGATAACGCGAGATTAGCCCCTCAGGGCCGGCCCCGTTTTCGTTTCGCTATCTAGCCGCTGAGCTGACTCGGGGCTGTGGCTGAACCTGCGGCTGGACCTGCGGCTGGGGTTGGCCCTGAGGCGGCTGGGCCTGGGGCAGCACGACCTGGGGGATCTGGGGCTCGTCTGCGGGGGTGGCGTAGATGGTGATGGTGGAACCCAGAGGCGCCAGAGAGCCGGCGGCGGGATCTGTGCCCCAGACGACGCCCCTGGGGGCGTAACCCTCACGGTAC
>JALZEL010000290.1 GCA_030862075.1 Actinomycetota bacterium
TGCAGGGCGGGTAGAACCGGCGGAGGCGCTAGATTCGGGAGAGATCCGGATCGAGGGAGACCAGGAAACCTGGGCGCGATGCGTAGAGGTACTTGGGCTGTCCCTTATTCAGAAGGAGAAGGCTGGACACCATGACATATAGGATGCCCAAACGTTCCTTAAAGTTCGGAGACGAATACAACAACCATCGGCGATGGCGGGGGCGCCAGTAAGGATAGAATATCGGCACAGGTCCAGGAGAGGTTGCGGGAGGTTGTATGGGGAGACGAGCCGAGGTCCATCCGCCGCTTAGGCGAGGTGGCTGACCTACCGGTGTCGTAGGGGCGTTGGACAACGCGATGAGAGGGGGCACCGATGCTTGAGAGCGTGGACGTTGGGCAGCGTCACATCTCTGACTACGAGGTTATTGTGGGGCCCGAAGCGGTCGAGCGCCTGCGAACCTTAGCGGAGCCGCTGCGTGGCGCGCGTGTTTTGCACCTCAACGCGACGACCTACGGGGGCGGGGTCGCCGAGATCCTGCGCTCCCAGGTCCCCCTCTTGCGTGACCTCGGGGTCCGCGCCGAGTGGAGGATCATCCACGGCGACGACAGGTTCTTCTCGGTCACCAAGGTGATGCACAACGCCCTGCAGGGCTCGGAGCGCGCGCTTACCGCAGACGAGAAGGAGACCTACCTAACCTACTCGGCGCGGAACGCCAGCCTCCTTGATGGTAGCTACGACCTCATTCTCGTCCACGACCCGCAGCCGCTGGCGATCCCGCAGCTGCGCGGCCGCAGGGAGGCACGCTGGATCTGGCGGTGTCACATCGATACCTCAGAGCCGAACCCCGGGCTGTGGGACTTTCTGCGTCCCTACCTCGACGACTACGACGCAGCGGTGTTCACCATGGAGGACTTCGTCCCGCCGCGGTTCCCGGTGGGACGCGTGGAGGTGATACCGCCGTCCATAGACCCGGAGAGCCCGAAGAACATGGGGCTCGACCCAAGGACCGCCCGGAACATCCTGCAGTGGATCGGGGTGAAGCCCGACGGCCCCTTGCTCACTCAGGTCTCACGCTTCGACCCGTGGAAGGACCCTTTGGGCGTGATCGCGGCCTATCGCATGGTCAAGGAGGAGGTCGGGGACCTTGGGCTGGCGCTGGTGGGCTCGATGGCGCTCGACGACCCCGAGGGCTGGGAGGTTTACCGCGAGATAAAGGAGGCGTCCACGGAGGATCCGGACATAGACATCTTCACGAACCTCACCGGCGTGGGCAACGTGGAGGTGAACGCCTTCCAGAGGCTCTCAGACGTCTGCGTACAGAAGTCCGTACGTGAGGGCTTCGGGCTGGTGGTCTCTGAGACGCTGTGGAAGGGGACGCCGATGGTCGCTGGCTCGGCCGGCGGCATCCCGCTTCAGATGTCCGACGGGTCCGGGGGCTTCCTGGTAAGCTCCGTCAAGGAGTGCGCCGAGAAGATCCTGCGCCTTCTCCGGAACCCGGAAGAGGGCGCCGAGCTGGCCTTGCGGGGCCGTGAGGCCGTGCGTCAACGCTTCCTGCTGCCGCGCCTTATCGCCGACGAGCTCGAGCTGTACGCTTCGGTGCTCGGTGTGTCCTCCACCGCGCCAAGCCAAAGGGAGACTGGCTCCCGGTGAGGGTTGCCGTTCTCACCGCGCCGCGATGGTGATGAACGGCGCGATCCGCCCGGCCGCGCGGAGGGCGTTCTCCTTGGGCTAGGAGGCCTGGGGCACCGAGGCCTGCTTCGGGGGGTTTCTGGAGGGGCGGTTCCGCCTCCTTAGCGTCCTACGCCATTGCGAGCGACGCCAGGATCCTGTTAAGGGGCTTGAGCCCTTCGGGCTGCGGTCAGGGGCGTTTCGCGGTAACCACCCCGCGACGGTCCCGCCGATGCGCTTGGCGGGCTTCCTTAGGTCCAGCCTGCCGGAAGAAAGGTCCTCTTCCATCTTCTTTCGGGCGGCCTCGACGAGCCTGGGGTTGTCGAGGATCTGCTCGACCTCGGCCGGGGAGGCGGCGGACGTACTCTTCTTGCATTACGTCTCTTAGATGCGCCCCGTCGCCAAGGCGGTGGATGATGTACTCGAGGACCTTCTCCTGCCGCTCCGAGCGGTAGGGGCCGAAGAGCGTCTCCCAGAAGGATCGCTTTTTCTCGGTTCCTTCGCGGCGAGGCCGACGAGCGGTCGAGACCGAGCCTTAAGGATAACCCCCTCCGCCATTTTCTGCCCTCACGACCAGCACCGGGCAGTGGGCGTGGCGGACCACCGCGTCCGAGACGCTCCCCATGAGGGCCCTTCGTATCCCGCCCAATCCTCGGCTCCCCATCACTATCAGTCCTGCGCCTATCTCCTCAGCCAAGGCGACGATCTGTTCATCAGGTCTCCCTACCATTAGATGAGCCTGCGCAACGGTGCTTCCATCGACTTCGATCTGCTTCACCTGGGCATCTAGCAGTCTTCGAGCCTCCTCATTAAGCTCCTCCTGCCTCGGGGGAGGGATATCTGCAATCTCCGGTGGTCCCATACCGACGTAGGCCGCCGATAACCCGACGAGGACGACATGCAACTCCGAGCCGGTCTTGTCGGCTATGTCGGCCGCGGTTCGGGCAGCCAGAGCTGCCTCTCGGGAGCCGTCGGTGGCCAAGAGGATCTTCGTCGGAAAGATGCTCATCCCCTACTCCTCCTACTCCTTTGACCTTCCGGTGAAAACGGATCGTGCGGCGTCTACCCTCGCTATGTCTTTGCGTTCGGTATGGTCAGCCCGAGTTGCATCATACACTCCCCCTTTCGCGGAGCAGAACGGGCAGACCCAGAGAGATCTCTCCGGGTCTGCCCGCAGCCCCCGCGCCCGGGTCTGCCGGTTTTACTCGCCCGTTTCGGTTCGGTCCGCGGCTCCGACCGCTGCTGCGCCCTCTAATACCTCGAAGGTAAGCATGCCCTCTTCGGCACCGACTACCACCTTGTCACCGGGGCTGAGCGACCCATCCAGCACCATCCGGGAGAGGTCGTTGTCGACCCTGCGCTGGATGGTGCGCCTGAGGGGTCGGGCTCCAAACTCCGGGTCGAAGCCCTCCTCGGCCAGAAGCTCGACCGCCCCTTCGGTGAACTCTACCTCGATACCCTGCGGCCTCAAGCGCCTCGTGGTCCGGTCGAGGAGGAGCCGGGCTATCTCGGCGATCTGCTCCCTGTCGAGGGCCCGGAAGACGATCGTTTCGTCTATGCGGTTCACGAACTCCGGGCGCAGTGTGTTCCTAAGAATCCGGTCCATATCCTCCTTCAGGTCTTCAAAGGATTCGTTGCGCCGGGCGTGTGCCTGTATTCTTTCGGCGCCCATATTAGAGGTCATGATGATGACCGTGTTGTTTCTGTAGTACAAACAATGGAGTCGGCCTCGAGCGCGCTGCCGGCCAGCTCTGCCATCCCATCGGAGCGGGCTATGACCTTTATCCTGAGCGCCTCGTAAGCGTCGTGCCGGTCTTCGGGTGTGAAGAGGTCCAGCCCTTCACGCGCTTCAAAGCGGTAGCGCTCCATCAGCGCCTCTGCATCACGCTCCAGTTCTGCTATGCGCTCCTGGTGGTGTGCAAGTTTATCAAGTTCGTTTTCGGCCACCTTGCGGCGCTCGCCCAGGGCGGCAAGCTTCGCCTTGAGTTCGGCCATAGAGATGATGCCCTCGGCTTGCTGCTCGAGGTAGCCGTCCCGCATCCGCTCGGCCTTCTCTAGTTCTGTGTGCCAGTGCCTCAGCTCCTTGTCGGGATCTCTGCGTAGCGCGGCGCGCTGCTCTTCGATCATGCACTCTATGCCGACTCGCAGGCGCTCGGGATCTTTCAAGAGCCCCGAGAGTTCCTCCCACGCCTCAGCCTCCACCTTCTCGGCCCGAAACACTTTGCTGTTCGTGCAGTCGCGCAGACCGTTGTTATAGCGCTGCCGACAGCGGTAATAATAATGGGTTTTGTTCCCGCGTCTCACCGCGGTTGTCTGCAAGGCGTTGCCGCAGACACCGCAGCGGATAACCCCACCGGAGAGCTCCCAAAAACGGTGGCCAGCGCTGGAAGGCCGGCGCCGGTCCACGACGACGGCCCGGGCGGCGTGCACCACCTCGCATGATAGCTCAGCTTCCGTGATGTCCACTGGGACGGCTACCCACTCTTCGGGCTCGCGTAGGCGGGCATCGTTCTTGCTTGTAGAGCCGTCCCTCGGGGCCGTCCTCGACCACTCGGCGTAGCTTCGTCTTGCGCCGGTTGTACCACCATATGCCGTAGCTCTTGCGTGTATCCAGGCGGGCCGCCACCTCGGGCGCAACTAGCGGGGCGACCTCTTCGGCGCTCATAGGCTTGTACAGGTCGCTGACTAGGATGTTGCGCACCATCGTCTTGTTCCACCTGCCGCCGCGCGGAGCCCTCACACCCTCGCGTTCGAGCGCACCCACCAGGTAATTGATGCCGCGCCCCTTCACGCCGACTGTCTCGAAGATGCGCCTCACCACCGACATAGTTTCGGGGTCCACTAGGTAGGCATCCCTGCTCTTGTTGAAGACAAAGCCGTAGTTCGGGCACCGTTGGGCGGCGACTATCTTACCCTCGCGGGCCTTCTTGACTTTGTTCTCGGCGGTCTTCTCGGCCATCTTGCGCCGGAAGTAGCGGCCTACCTGGTCCATCATAGCGTCGCCCAGCTCGGCCTCGGCGCTGTCGCCCAAGCTGTTCAACGCCCGGAGCTTAGTCCCGTGCTCGGCGAGCTCCTCGCGCAGCAACCACATGTGCGCTGGCTCCCGGCTGAAACGGTCGCGCTCGGTCGCCAGCACTGCAGAGACGCCGCCGGCCGCTACTAAATCGCGCACCTTATCCAAGCCCGGCCGCTCCAGGCTCGCCCCGCTCTGTCCGGGGTCCGTGGCCTCTTCGAGGACCTCGTACCCCTCTCGGGCCGCGCATTCCCTGAGCGCCTCCATTTGCTGGCGAAGGCTGTACCCGTGGCGGGCCTGCTCTTCGGTGCTTACGCGGGCGTAGAGGATGGCCCGCTTGGGGCCGTGGCCATTCGTACTGTGCATCCTTTAGTCTCCCTTCATGAGCACTCTGGGTTCAACGCCCAACGCCTCGGCTAGCTTACGGATGGTGCGTGGTTGGGCTTCGCGCTTGCCGGTCTCATGTTGGCTTATGGAGTCGTGCGCTATCCCTGTAATACTGGAGAGGTCTCGTTGAGAAAGCGCTCTTTCTCTCCTTAGCTGTCTGAGCCGATCCCCATCCACTCTCGTAAATCTGCTGCTCACACAACCATTGTACTACCAATGTACAAATAAAACCAGGCGAAAACCGGCAGTGAGAATACAGTAATGTCCTAGGTTCTCTTTGTCTTTTGGCAAGCGGTAAGGTGCTGTGCCGGAGGCTGCCAGTGAGGTACGGAGGGTCGTTCCGGTAGGGAAGCGAGGAGCGTATGCTCAGCCTTTAGTTTCGGGCCGTAGCTCAGTTGGAAGAGCGCCGCCTTTGCACGGCGGAGGTCGGGGGTTCGAATCCCCTCGGGTCCACTCTAAATGAATTCTGGTTCCGCGCCTTACTGAGCGAAAGTGGCGCTCGGCGGGTAGAGGTGACTGAGTAACAGGGCTGGGCACTCTCCAGGTGCGCTCTGGTGGCCGCCTCGTCCAGCGTCAGCGCCCAGCCCTCTGCCCACGCTGCCGTCAGCGGAATGCCGTTCTGTTCAGGTACAGATCAACGCTGACCCGTGCCACCCTGATAACTTCAAGGTCCACCGTCCATCCGGGTTTCTTCCCGTCTTGAGGATTTCTTCCCGCCTCCTCGTCTACCGCTCCTCCTCTTCGAGATCGGCGCTCAATCGATCTAGCTCCTCGCCTCCGGCCATCATCTTCTCTATCTCTTCCTGACTGATCTCACTCTTGTCGAAGGTGCCGGAGCTGCGCCCCCGATCGAGTATCGTGAACCGATCTCCGATCGGGTAAGCATGGTATACGTTATGGCTGATGAAGATAACCCCGAGCCCCTGTTCCTTGGCCTGTGCGATGTAGCGCAAAACAGTACCCGCTTCTTTGACTCCGAGCGCAGAGGTCGGCTCGTCGAGGATGAGCACTTTGGCGCCAAAATAAACGGCGCGGGCGATCGCCACCGATTGGCGTTCACCCCCGGACAGCGTGGCTACAGGTTGTGA
>JALZEL010000408.1 GCA_030862075.1 Actinomycetota bacterium
CCCCGAATGGTGAGATCAAACAGGCTCGTCACGAGGTTCCACCAGGATCTCGTTGACGGCCACGTGGTCCGGTTGCCGGAGCGCGTGAACCACCGACGCAGCAACGTCCTCGGGGTCCAGGATGCGCGCCCCGCTCGGTCGTCCATATAGTTCTAGCGCCTCCGCGTCGTGGCTTAGCGCACCTAGGTCGGTGGCGACGTTACCCGGTTGGATGGTGGTCACCTTGAGCCCCGTGCCGGCCGTCTCCAGGCGCAACCCCTGCGACACCGCCTCGACGAAGAACTTGCCACCCGAGTAGACCGCCAAGCCGGGGAAGACCTTGCGGCCGGCGTCCGACGAGACGGTAACGATATGCCCCCGTCCCCGATCGAGCATCCCCCTTAGTACCGCACCGACGCAGTTGAGCATCCCCTTGCAAAGCACATCGACCGTCTGCTCCCAGTCATCCTCATGAAGGTTCCTCATAAGCGCATAGAACATAACCCCCGCGCAATTGGCGAGAATATCGACCGGTCCGAGCTCTTCTTCGGTGCGCGCTATCAGGGACCTGACCTGCCGGCGGTCCGTGATGTCGGTAGGTGCGACCAAGCTCCTCGTCTTGCCACGCCGTTGGTCGAGCCCGGTTTGCACCTCGAGGAGCGCGTCTTCGCGCCGCGCCGCGAGCGCCACGTGCGCGCCTTCACGCACGAGCGCGCGGGCCACCGCCGCGCCAATGCCGCTGGACGCCCCGGTCACCACCGCGACCCGGCCCCGCAAGTGCCCGAGGTCTATGCTTGAGCCCCCTCCCGGATCTCGCGGGGTAGCCCCGGTGATGCTTCGACCCAGCCCTGGTTGACGAAGTAGCGCACATAATTACCGAAAAGCGTCGCGTCGATCGCAGGCCGCCACAAACCGCTCCCGCCCAAGGCTCGCCGGGTGTTGCTATCGTCGTAGGTGTTGCCGTCCCAGATCTCTTGCGTTTCGAGCTCCGCCGTGTGCAGAACGCCGCCAGTGACGTCGTCCGCTCTCTTGTGCTGCGCGGCGCGCGACTCCTCCAGCCAGTTGGGGTAGGGGAGGCACTCGAGGGCATAGCCCATGGCCTCGAGCCACCCGAAGACCTTGTCCGCCGGCACCGGATCGGGGTCGGTAAGGTGAAACACCCGCCCCCACGCACCCGGTTCGTCGGCGAGGCAACAGATCGCTCGGGCCACGATATCCACGGGCGTCAGCTCCATGCGCCACCCCTCGATCCGAGGCGCGCGGCGCAAGCGGAGGGATTCGACGATGAGCGCGCCGAGGAAGTCCCGGGGGTTAGAGGCGCCGCTCTCGCTGTGACCGGAGATGTTCCCTGGGCGGTACACGCAAACCGGCAACCCGCGCTCCGCAGCCTGCCACACCAGCTTCTCGGCCACCCACTTGGACTGTCCGTAGCCGTCTCCCCGAGCTTCGGCCAGCGCATCGAGGTCCACGTCCTCCTCGCACCGGCCCTCGCCAGGCGGGAAGATCCCGTTGGTCGAGACGTGGTGCACGGGTTTCGTCTTGTGTAGGCAGGCCAGGCGTAAGACCTCGCGGGTCCCCTGCACATTGGCCGGTTTGAGCGCTTTGTACGGGTAGATCATGTTAACCACGGCGCCGCCGTGAACCACCACGTCCGCCCCTCGCGCCAAATCGGCGAAGGCCTCCTCCGGCATACCCAGCAAGGGTTCGCCCAGATCGCCGACCACCGGGACGATGCGCTCCGCGTGCTCGGGCCGCCAGAGGCCGTACCCTTGCAGGTTGGAGCGGAGGGGAGACAACGGATCGTCGTCTTCGCCTCTACGAGAACGCACCAGGCAGTAGATCGCGGCTCCCGTCCGCGAGAGCAGCGAATCGAGGAGGAACGCTCCCAGGAAGCCGGTGCCGCCGGTCAAGAAGATGCATCGAGCGCATTTCGGGGTACCCACGCCGAAATCGGCGGTGCCCTCCGGCACGATATCGGGCTCCAGAACGGCTTCGGCGCGCAGGTCTACCTCGGGCCTTGACGGGAGGCGCTCCCGGCCATCGGCTTCGCTTCGCCGCTGCGCCTCGATCGCGTCGCACAGCCCTTCTACCGTGGGCCTCTCGAGAAACTCGCGCATCGCGTAGCGCACGCCGATGGCGTCTTCGACGTGGCTCAAAAGCTGCGCCGCGGCGAGGGAGTGCCCACCGATATCGAAGAAGTCGTCGTCGTGGCGAACGTCGCCTTCTTCCAATCCCAACACGTGCTCCCAGATCCTCATGAGCAGGGCTTCTTTCTCGGGCCGGGGCGCGTCCGGGAACAGCGCGTGCTTCGCGGGGTCGAAGGCGGTCGGGTCGACGCGGGCCGGCGACGAAGGGAGCCGTTGCCGGTCGACCTTGCCGGTGGTGTCCTGCAGCGGCAGCGTCTCCGTCTCCACGAAGACCGCGGGGATCATGTAGTGCGGTAGGCTCTCCTGCAAACGACGCCGGATATCCGGGCTGCGTCCCGTCTTGGAATCGATCTGCCAGCCGGCGTAACGGTCCCCGCGCTCGGCGGGGTCGGAGGGGACCAGGTAAGCGACGAGGCGTTTGTCCTCGCCCTCGGCGCCCTCGGCAACCACGACGCAGCTCCTGACCGCGAGGTGCTTCTCGACCGCGGCCTCTACCGCGCCCAGCTCGATGCTGTACCCGCGTACCTTCACCATGAAGTCGACGCGCCCGAGGATCTCGAGGCTGCCGTCGGACAGCAGACGCCCTCTGTCGCCGGTGCGATACATTCGGGCTCCGTCCACGGGGGAGAAAGGGTCTTTGAGAAAGCGCTGCGCCGTGGTTTCGGGAAGGTTCACGTAACCCCGCGCCAGGCAATCGCCGCCGACGTAGAGCTCCCCGGCTGCTCCGTCGGGCACGGGGCGCATGTCCTCGTCGAGGAGATAGAGACGGTCCGGGTCCATGGGGTACCCCACCGGGCAATGCGTGGCCTGAGGATCGTCGATCAGGTCTCGCAGATCGCCCGCGGCAGCCTCGTGGGTCTCGCTGGCGCTGTAAACGTTGAGCAAGCGGGCGTCGGGTAACAACGACTCGAGGGCCCGCCGAGCCAGTGTCTTGGTGACCACCTCACCGTTGAGCCACAACACCCGCAGATCCGAAAGCCTCTCCCCCACCTCGGACCCGCTCGCATCGAGCACCGACCCCAACAGGGAGGGAGTCATCAGCACCTCCGTGATCCGATGCTCCTCCAGGAACCCGACCAGCCTCGCGGGATCGTAGACAACCTCATCAGGAATGACGTAGGAGGCAGCACCCTTGAGCAGCGGCCTGAACACCTCCCAGATAAAAAAGACCCCGCACCCCACCCGATCTCCCGGCCGCTGGTCGCTGATGCCGAAACGCCACCCGTAGGAGCGAACCGCCGCCCGGTGGGGGTTCGCGATCCCCTTGGGCTTGCCGGTTGTCCCCGAAGAGTAAGCCACAAAGACGAGGTTCTCGGGGTCGGGTTCGCGCCCATCCCTGGCGCCGGCGTTTTCTACTGCCTCTTCCCAACCTTCGTCCAGGCAAAAGCGCGGTTGTTCCTGGGGAAGGCGCTCCGCAAGGCGCTCTTGCGTAAGGACGATGCGAGGCTCGGAGTCGGCGACGACCTCTCCGAGCAACGACTCCGGATAGGCCAGCTCGAGGGGAAGGAAGGCGCCCCCCGCCTTCAGGGCCGCCAGGCACGCGACCACGTACTCGGAGCAGCGCTCCAAGTAGATGCCCACGACCTCGTCGGCGCGAACGCCCATGCCCCTGAGGTGAGCGGCGAGGCGTTCCGCCTGCCGGTCGAGCTCTTCGTAGGTCAGCGTGCCCCGCGTGTCGACGACGGCGGGCGCTTTCGGTGATAGTAGTACCTGCCGTTCGAACAGCTGGTGCAGGCACGGGTCTTTCTGGTCGGCGCTCACCGTCCTCCTAGCTTCGAGATTCGGGATCTATGGGGCTCGTCTGCTGCGGCGCGGGGGTGCCCGGCAAGCGGATCGCCGCCATCTCCGGCTCCGGCGCCACGGCCGGCGCCTCGGCGCGCAGCTCCTTGAGTATGGACCAGCAAATACCCATCATAACGATTAGGAACGGAGCCGCGGCTACGATGGCTGCCTGCTGCAGGGACTGCAAGGCATCGTTCCCCCCGACCAGCAAGAGAATCGCCGCGGCGGCGCCCGTGAGCACCCCCCAGAGTACGAGCAACGCCGTCCTGGGCCTCAAGGCGCCCCTGGAGGACAGCATGGCCATCACCACCGCCGCCGCGTCGGCCCCGCTTATAAAGAAGAGGGCGACCAGGATAACCGCCAACAGCGACATCACGGCCGCCAGCGGGAATTCGTTCAGGGTGTCGAACAGCGCGTTCGCCGGGTCGATCGCCGCGGCCGCGGCGATCTCACCCCCAGAGAAGTCTAGATCGATGGCCGTCCCTCCCATGACGGCGAACCAGATAAAGCTGACCGCGCTCGGGACCAGCAGCACCCCGAGAACGAACTCCCGGATCGTCCGGCCTTTGGAGATCCGGGCTATAAACGTTCCCACGAACGGGGTCCACGAGATCCACCACGCCCAGTAGAAGATGGTATAGGTGGCCAGCCACTCCGCATCGCCGAAAGCAGCCGTCGTGAAGCTCATCGGGACGAGGTTGCTTATGTAAGCCCCCAGCGACTCGGTGAAGGTGTTGAAAATGAAAAGCGTCGGGCCCACGACCAACAGAAAGAGGATCAGGATCGCGGCTAGGACCATGTTGATTTCGCTCAGGTACTTGATGCCGCGGTGGACCCCCGTAACCGCGGAGATGGTGAACAGCGCCGTTATGACGACGATGATCAAGATCGCTATCGAGGTCGAATTCGGGAATCCCCACAGGTAATTCAGCCCGCCGTTGATCTGCAGGGCGCCCAACCCCAGCGAGGTGGCCGAGCCGAACAAGGTCGCGAAGATCGCCAAAATGTCTATCGCTTTCCCGATGGGTCCTTCGACCCTATCCCCCAGGATGGGGTAGAACGCCGAGCTTATGAGGTTCCTTCTCCCTTTGCGGAAGGTGAAGTAGGCGATGGCGAGGCCGACCACGGCGTACGTAGCCCACGGGTGCAGGGCCCAGTGGAAGTAGGAGTACTGCATCGCCAACCGGGCGGCCTCCTTCGAACCGGCCTCCGCCATGCCCTGCGGGGGATTGGCCAAGTGGGAGACGGGCTCGGCAACCCCGAAGAACATCAGCCCTATCCCCATCCCCGCGCTGAACATCATGGCGATCCAGACCGCCGTGCTGAACTCCGGCCGGTCGTCGTCTTGGCCCAGCCGGATCCTGCCGTAGTGGCTGAAGGCCAGATAGAGCACGAAGACAAGAAACCCGAAGGTGGCCAGCGTGAATACCCATCCGAAGGTGAGGATCAAGTAGTCCAGCACCGTCTTGGCGACGCTGGCGAGGCTCTCCGTAAAGAAGATTCCCCACAAGACGAACAACACCGAGATGGCGACCGAGATGTAAAAAACGGCCGGATCTATCGTAGAGTTTTCCGGTCTTCGTTCCATCACCCGTCCTTC
>JALZEL010000409.1 GCA_030862075.1 Actinomycetota bacterium
ACATCTGATAACTGAGGGGTTCCTCTTGAAACCGCGTGTTATCTCTCAGCGCCCTGATCTGCTATATCCTTGGGCGCGAAACTGGTGAGGGTAAGCAGCAAGTGAATGATGAGTTCCACCGTCAACAGATTCAAGTCCTCGGGTTCGAGAAGCCCATGAGCAACGTCGTTACGCAGATTAAGCCCGTCCTCTAGCAGGACTAATATCAAGTCGGTGACTTACAACATCCTCCTCAAGTTCTTTGAGGACATCTTTCGGTGATCGCTCAGACATTGCTCATCAACCTTGGGGTAGTCGCCAGGGGTCCCTTGCGGATGGGCCTTCTGACAGGCAAGTTCTCGGAAGACACTACCTTCCCCGAGGGCGACATCCGCCGCAGCTGGCCGGAGGCGCAGTGGTTCAAGAAGAGCCTTAAGAAGGTGCAGAGCCTAAAAACTCTTGAAGACGGGAGAACACTCGGGCAGCTCGCGTTGCGCTACGTCCTCAACCACCCTGCTGTCTCCGTTGCTATCCCCGGCGCCAAGACCCCTGTGCAAGTCGAGGCGAACGCGGCGGCCTCGGTGCGCCCGCTCCTCTCCGGAGAGGACCTTCGGTTCATCCAAGAGGCCGCACCGCTTTAGGGACGTAGTGTGAGGATACTGATCACCGGCGGTGGGGGTAACCTCGGGCGGGTCCTCGCCCCGGCACTGGAGGAGGCCGGGCACGAGCCCGTCTTGATGGACAACCGCAATCTGGAGACCCCGTACCGCTCGGTGCGGGGAGATGTGCGCGACGGCGCAGAGGTCTTGGAGGCGCTCCGGGGGTACGACGTAGTCGTGCATGCCGCAGCGCTGCACGGGATCCACCTCGACAAATATACGAGCGACGGCTTCTGGAACCTCAACGTAGTGGGGACCCGCAACGTCTACGAGGCGGCCCGGGAGTGTGGGGTTGGGAAGGTCCTGCTGTGCAGCACGATAGGCATTTACGGTGAGGGCGTTCGCGAGGCCGGAGATCCGCCTGTGATCTCCGAGGATCTGTCCCTGAAGCCGTCGGACGTCTACGGTCTCAGTAAGAAGTTGTGTGAGGAGATGGCAGCCTTCTACGAGCGTCGACACGGGATCCGGACGATAGCGTACAGGCTGGGGATGTTCGTCCCGGAAAGCTTCGTCGCATACGGGATTCGGCTGCTCAAGGGCGGCGTTGACGACCGGGACGTGGCGCAAGCGTTCCTGCTTGGGCTGGAGGACACGACCATAAGCTTCGACACGTTCAACGTCATGGCGGAGGTGCCGTTCTCGGTTGAGGAGTTCGGCCGGTGGAGCCGAGAGCCCGAGACCCTCCTAGAGCAGCGTTTCCCGGGTGTCGCCAGGCTGGTCGAAGAGCAGGGGGCGGACTTTGGGGAGCTGGTGCGGATGTGGGGTTTCACCTACTGGTCCATCGAGAAGGCCAAGCGCGTGCTTGGGTACAGGTCCCGGTACAACTTCCCCGAGTTCTTCGAGGCTCTCAAGAGAGGAGATCGCTCGCACTACCCCTACGCTGATCTTCCGTGGTGGGGCGTCTAGTGACCCGGAGCGGTCCTTGAAGCTCTGCGTCTGACAGCGTCTTGCAGTCAAGTTGAACTATAACGTATCGTAGGTGCATAACGCTTACTGATAAAACTCGCCTGCAACAGTCATTAGGCACACAGGCGCCCAGATTCGACTAAGGGTTTGCCCTTAGCCTAGAGGGTGCCTATAGGCCGCCCTCAAACTTTGCCCTTACCCGGTGTGATGCTCTTGTATCCTCGGGTGGCGGGGCCCCTTCCCAAACGTTCTCTTCTCGCCACCTCTTGTTCCGTAACAATGTATCCGCGAATGTGTACACTTTAGTTCCTGGGGAGGAAGCTTTCTCATTCCCATGCTCCCCACTACTTTTGCTAATTCTGTTGCCAGACAGGGAGCCGAATATTACTGCCTTCAAGTGGATAGGCTCCGAGACGGCTTCTGGTGGGTTCTGAGCGCGACGTAACTGCCCGCCGCGCCGGTCGCCTGAGTTGAGCCGGGTTCATACGTATGGTCTAATTCCGATAAGTTTTATCGGGATAGGGAGCAGAAAGGGTAAATGGCGATGAGTGTTACCGACGAGCTACTGCAGAACAATGAGAGGTATGCAGAGACTTTCGATAAAGGTGACCTGCCACTACCTCCGGCGAGGGGCGTAGCGGTGGTCGCCTGCATGGACGCGCGCCTCAACGTCTACGGGATGCTGGGACTTCAGGAGGGCGACGCGCACGTGATCCGCAACGCGGGCGGGGTGATAACGGACGATGAGATCCGCTCCCTGGCAATCTCTCAACGTCTGCTTGGCACGCGCGAGATCATCTTGATTCACCACACAGATTGTGGAATGCTCACGTTCTCCGACGACGAGCTGAAGCAGCAGATTCAGAATGATGTCGGCATAAAACCGCATTTCCCTATGGAGTCCTTCTCTGACCTGGAAGAGGACGTGCGCCAGTCCATCGCTCGTATCCAGGCTAGTCCGTTCATCCTGCACAAGGACAGCGTGCGCGGGTTTATCTACGAGGTCGAGACCGGGCGCTTACGCGAGGTCACCTAACACCACGAGTAAAGCCGGTTCCCAAAGCAGGTGATGGGGTGCGGTGGAGTGTTCTACCTGCTGCTCCGATCGGCGGGTCTCGCGATGTTGGAGGATCGAACCACCCGCCGCGCGAAGATACGATCCCGGGAGCCACCTTCTTGCAGCTGGACTAACACTTCCTCCAAACTCTGGCTAAAGAAGTACTCGGGGACCGTGAGTTCGGCGCTCCGGTCGTTTAATGGCGAGGGCTGATTGAATCGTTCGTTCCGGCGCCGCAGCCAAGCCAGACCAGCCTCGGCCGCTAAGGCTGCTAGGCCTAGCGCCAATGCTTTGCCGGCAGGCCCGAACCTCGCGGGCAAGCTGCGATCCACTATTGTCGGGCTGTTCTCTTGGCGAAGGGCTAGTTGTTCGCTACCCGCCAGCGAGGCGCCGCAACGCCCGCAGAAGCGGTTCTCCGACGGGTTGTCGTGTCGGCACAGCGGGCAGGGGATGTGTGCGTCCATCGGTACCTCCTCCTCGGTTCTCAGATCATGCGACCTCGCCGACTACTATTACGGCCGCTCCGCTAAGCCTACCGCCGCGTAAAGAGTCCAACGCTTCGTTCGCCCTTTCAAGCGGGAAGGGCACGGCCTTTGTGCGAATCGGGACTTTGGGGGCCAGGGCGAGGAACTCTTCCCCGTCTTTGCGGGTCAGGTTGGCCACCGAGCGTACGACGCGCTCGCCCCAGAGGATCTCGTAGGGGAACGAGGGGATCTCGCTCATGTGGATACCGCCGCAGACGACCACGCCGCCCTTGGCGACGGCCCTAAGAGCGGTCGGGACCAGCCCTCCCACGGGCGCGAAGATGATCGCCGCGTCCAGCTCTTCGGGGGGCGATTGCGACGAATCGCCGGCCCAGGCTGCTCCCATGCTCTGGGCAAAGCTTTGGGCCTCTGCGTCGCCGTCCCTGGTGAACGCGAAGACTTGTCGGCCTTGGTGGCGGGCGACCTGAGTCACGAGGTGGGCGGCGGCGCCGAACCCGTACAGCCCGACTTTCTCCGCGTCGCCCGTCATGCGGAGCGACCGGTAGCCGATGAGCCCAGCGCAGAGGAGCGGCGCCGCCTCTAAGAGGTCCGGGTATCCGTCGGGGATGGGGAAGCAGAATCGCTCATCGGCCACGGCGTACTCGGCGTAACCGCCGTCGAGCTGATACCCCGTGAATCGGGCATCGTCACACAGGTTCTCCCGGCCTTCGAGGCAGTAGCGACACCTGCCACAGGTCCAACCGAGCCAGGGCACGCCTACCCGATCCCCCGCCGCGAAGCGTTCGACGCGCTCGCCGGTCTCCTCTACCGTGCCCACGATCTGGTGCCCTGGGATCAGGGGCAGTTTGGGACCTTCTAGCTCCCCGTCTACCACGTGAAGGTCGGTCCGGCACACGCCGCAGGCACGGACGCGGACGAGAACGTGCCCCGCCCCCGGCGTGGGCCCCCGAACGTCGGCGACGCGCAAGGGCTCGCCCACAGAGTCCAAAATCGCCGCACGCATCGCAAGTGATTATAGAGCACGCAAGGGAGACAAAGACCATTGTTCGTCCCGATATGCGCTGTAAGGTGAGAACTGTCTTCATGGCCTGGGCGCAGGAGGCTCGCAAGGAGGGACGTTATGCAAATGCTGTACATAGTCACCAAGGGGACCGCCGATGCCACCCTGGCCACGGTCCCGCTGCACATCGCGGCCAACGGTTCTCGGGAGGTCGGGTAGGAGGTCTCTGTGCTCCTCGCTGGGGACCGGACGGACCTGGTGGTAGACGATAACGCTCAAGAGGTGGAGGCGTGGGCGTGCCCCCGATGCGCGAGCTGTTGGGGAAGCTGCGGAAGCACGAGGTCCTCGTGTAAGAGAGCTGGCGGCTGTGAGCGGTACGTGAGCGGGCTCGCCCGACGTGGCGCAGCTTTGCGCGGAGGCCGACAAGGTGGTCACTTTCTAGCCGGAGAGCGCGAAGCAGTGGTAGAGGCTAGCCGTGCTCGAAGACCAGCCGGTCTTCGCGGCGGACGAACGCGGTGCCCATCTCGGCGGACAGCTCTTCCATCCGGTCCATGATGGCTTCCCTTTCGCCGCGTTTAGCGAGCTTGACCCGGGCGTAGGGTAGGGTGACCGGGAAAAGCTCCAGGCGCCCGAGCACGCTTCCTTCCAAGGAGACCTTGAACAAGAAGGACCAGTCGTTTCGCAGGCTTGGATGCACCGCGTAATCGTCCACGAAGTCGCCCGTGTCGTACAGGATCGGCTTGCCGCAGTAGATCTCCACCCCCTGAAAGACGTGCGCGCTGTGCCCGTAGTAGATGTCCGCTCCCCTATCTATAATGGCGCGGGCGAACCGTCGAAAGAGAGCGCTGGGCCGCCGCACCATGTTCGGACCCCAGTGGTTGGAGAATACGATGGTCTCCGCCCCTGCCTCTCTCGCGCTCTCGATCGCCGCTTGTGCCTCGTCGAGTACTTCCGGCTCCAGAGACACCGGCAGGTAGTTGGTCCCCGGCCGCTCCGGACCGGCGGCAAAGGGAGGCTCGTTGTCCGTGAAGGCCAGCAGTGCTACCCGTATTCCTCGGCTGGGACCCAGGAGTGCCGGCCGTGCGGCCTCCTCCCGGTCTCGGCCGGCGCCCGCGTACCTGATGTCGGCTGCCTCCAGGTGTTTCAGGGTGTCGAGGAGACCTTGCTCCTCGAAGTCCAGCGTGTGATTGTTGGCCAGCGAGCAGCCGTCTATGCGGGCCACTCGAAGGACTTCGATGGCGGAAGGGTCGGCGCGAAAGTGGAAGACTTTGGGGGTGCGCGACCATTGCCGCTCGTGGTCGGTGAGGGCGCACTCGAGGTTGACGATGCGCAGGTCTGCTGAGCTCATCAGGGGCAACACGTCGGCCCACAACCGCTCGGGGCTTGCGGCGCGGAGCTCCTCGTTGACCCCGCGCCCGAGCATCACGTCGCCCGTCAGCGCCACGGTGGTCATCAGTTTACCCGTCGTCCTGGCGAAAGCGCGTCATACTAAAGCCTAGACTTGCCCGAACGAGCCGTCTCTTATGCCAGGCTAGCGGAAGCACGGACCGGAGCCCGGTTATAATCGCGGCTTGGCTTGCTACGATTCCGAAGGAGGGGCGTGAGACGGAAGAAGCTCGTGGCGGTGTTGCTCGTTGTCCTCGCCGCGTTCGTCGGCGCATGCGGGGGAGAAGAGGAGGCCGACTCCACGGCGGATGAAGCAGACGAGCAAGAGACCGTAACGGAGCAGACGACCGAACCTGCAGAGGAAACCACGGAGGACACCGAAGCCTCCGTCGGGGAAACCGTCACCGTGGGAGAAGTCCAGTGGACCGTGACCGACGTCAGGCAGTCGGAGATACTCGTCTCGGACCTCGGCAACGAAGAGGGCGACTTCGTCTATACGGACGTCACATTCGTGAACAACTCTAATCAGGACATCACGCTCGCCACCCCGTTCGTGACCCTCCTGGACGACCAGGGGCGCGAGTACGAGGCGGACATCACAAGGAATTTCACGCACGTCGAGGCGGAGAGGAACATGTTCGCCGGTCACATAAGACCCGGCGAGACGAAATACGGAAGGGTCATCTACTCGGTAGAGCCAGACGCTTCTAGTTTCAGGCTCCAGGTAAGAGAGGGCCGGTTCGCCTCCGACGAGGTCGCCTACATAGACCTGGGGGTCCCCGAAATAGCTACCAGCAGTTAGCGATCAACCATCCGACGAACCTCTTGGGGCGAACCGCTAATCTGTCGGCTGATTCTTATCGTTCCAGTTGGTAGTGTTGCCCGTGTCCACCCAACCGGAGCCCCGCGGCTCGTAGGTCTCATGCTTCAACTCCGGGGGGGTGGGCGGGTTGTAGCTGTAGGTGGTCTCGAATAGGAGGCCGTTTTCGACGACCTTCCCGTCGCTGTTCATCACCGTCTTGTAGGTAGCCCACTTGATCCCCTTGTTGAGGTCCTCCTCAACCTTTTGGGAGTCCAGGCTCACGACCTTGTCTGCAGGTTGCTGCCCGTAGATCTGAGCGACGAGGAAGCCATTCTCGTTGATGAACTCCCTGAGCAAGATGTCCCCGTCGGTATTGTTCCTGAACCTCATGTCCAGGGCGCCCCACCCGTTGGTGCCGAACCAAACCGTCGCGTCGAAGCCGGGCCGGATGTAGTTCAGTTCGGCGTAGTGCGGGTTGCGTTCCACGATCTCCAGGCCCGCGTAGTTGGCCGCCATGTACAGGGTCGAGGAGATCTGACACAAGCCTCCTCCTTCTTCGTAGGCGACGCCGCCGTCGGTGAAGACCTTTGCGGGCTCGTAGTTCAGCGGCCCCAGCACCTCCAAGGCCGAGAACTCCTCCCCGGGCGCGAGCACGGTTTCGTCGATAGCCTGGGAAGCCATCCTCAGGTTGGATTGCCGGCCCGGGTCCGGGTCCCAGGCGGAGTCGGTGAAATACTCTCCCAAAAGAATCGTGGGTGCGGGATCTTCGACGACCGCCCCTTCCCCGGTGGCCCCTCCTTCCTCGACGGCCTCCTGGTCGGAAGCGGCGGTCTCCGTTTCCCCGCTCTCTTCCGTCCCACCGAGGCGGACTGCTTGGAGTATCTCACCCTCGTTGGCCAGGTAGTCCACGGCGACCACCAAGGCTAGCAGGGCGCCCACGATCAACACGAGGCGCGTGTTCCTTCGATTACGCCTCCTCCTGGTGGTATACGTGGTATACGGACTCTTCGTCTTGGCAGACCTGCGGTCGCGCTTCCGAACGACGCGCGGCTCTCTACTATTCTTGTGCATCTCTTTCACGCCGTCCGTCCCTCCAGCTGTGCCAGCTTACCCAACCCTGAACTTCGGCATTCACCAACCCGCAGGGCACCATTATCGTGCCAAACCGCGTAATCTTCAACGCCTTTGGCAAAAAATCTTAACAAAGATCGCCGAACTAAAACAGATTCCCGATCCGGGCCGGTGTTCGATGACCGCCTGAGAGCAGCCTGGCCCTGTTCGTGGACCGCTCGCATAGTAAGCTGTGCGGGTTCATCGGTGCTTGGCGAAGGCGTTTTGGAGGTTGTTCCTGGTGCTCGCGGATCGTCGTTACGCGACCCTGGCGTTCGTGTTGTTGGTGGCGTTCTGGGGGTCGGCGTTCACGGTTATAAAGGTGGGCTTGGGGTATACCCCGCCGGTCTTGTTCGCCGGGATGCGCACGCTCCTTTGCGGCTTTGTGATGATGCTCGTGGCGCTCGTGTGGGGCGGGAGGGCCAACTTGCGGCGCGACTGGACAGTCTACCTCTTGCTCGTGGCGTTCAACGTGGTGCTCTTCATGGGGTTACAGACCTTAACGATCCTGTACATGCCGTCGGGGTCGGGGGCGGTCGTGATCTACCTACAGCCCATCCTCGTGGGCCTCTTGTCTTTCCTGATCCTGGGCGAGGCGCTCTCGACCTCGAAGGTGGTCGGCCTCGTCCTGGGCTTCTTTGGCGTCGTGGCGGTGAGCGTGGGCAGCCTCTACGGGGCCGGCTTGGGGAGCCCCTCGGGAGTCGCGTTCGGCGCGATCTCGGCGCTAGGGTGGGCCCTCGGGACAGTGTACTTCAAGAAGTACGGCGAGAGGCTCTCGACTCTGTGGGCGGTCGCGGTGCCGTTCTCTATCGGAGGAGTGCTCCTCACCGGATTGGGGCTCGTGCTGGAGCCTTTCTCGGCCATCTCATGGAACGGGCTCTTCGTCGCGAGCTTGCTGTACACGGCGTTTATAGGGACGGCGCTCGCGTGGGTGCTCTGGCTCGGGCTCGTGAGGGCGGGCGAGGCGAGCCGGGTCGCGGCCTACGTGTTCTTCGTGCCGCTCGTCTCGGTCCTTTTGGGGGCGCTGTTCTTGGACGAGACTATGAGCCCGACGCTCCTGGTCGGCGCCGCGCTCGTCGTCTCGGGCATCTACCTAGTCAACCGGCAGGGCGCGGAGGAGAAGAAGGCGAAATAGTCTTAGTGGTCCTGGCGGGCGGCGGTGGAGCCTTCTGGGACGAACACGCGTAGGGCGTTCTCGGCGACGGAAAACTCCTGGGGCGTGTGGGCGACGAGCTCGCCGTCCACGTTCACCGCGAGCGCGGGCTCCGTCGTGAGGAGTATGCGCCGGGTGCGGAAGTGGTCCACGCTCTCGTTCTTTACGAAGTCGCCGCTCCTCAAGTACCGGGCGACGCCGACGAGATCCCGCCTGCGGCCGAGCCTTATAGCGTAGACGTCTAGATGTTTGTCGTCTATGCCGGAGTCCGGGGCGACTACCATCCCCCCGCCGTAGAAGCGGCCGTTACCGACGGCGACCTGCAACAGGCGCTCGTACTCGGTCGTCTCGTAATCCCCGTCGGGGAAAGAGAGCCGGGCGGCGAAGGGCTCGTGCCTGAAGAAGGCCCTCAGGGCGGCCACGGGGTAGGCCAGGGGACCTATGCTCTTCTTTAGCTGGGGCGAGAGGGTGCGGGTGACCTCGACGCTCAAGCCTACCGAGGCCACGTTAACGTAGAAGTTGTCCCCCGCTAAGCCCAGGTCCGCGTCCACGACCTTGCCGCGCGCGATCGTCTCGCAGGCCGCCTCAAGGTCGGAAGGTATCTCGAGTGTCCGCGCGAAGTCGTTGGCGGTGCCCAAAGGCAGGAGGCCTAAAGTGCAGTGGTGGTGGGCGAGGAAGTCCACCGTCGAGGAGACCGAGCCGTCCCCGCCGCCGAGGATAACAGGGTCGTGACCCTCCGAGACGGCCTCCCGGACCGTCTCCGGGAGGCGGGACGGATCGCTTAAAGCGTAGCTCACCCCTACGTGTACGCCCAAATCCTCAAGGAGCTTCGAGGCCTTCTCGAAGGCCTTCTCTCCGGTGCGCGAGCGCGCGTTCACTATGATGGCCGCGCCCTTCATGGGACAGATTCTACCGCCAAACGGGCGTGGTGGGGCACGGGAATCTGCTACCGGACGGATAATTCTGTACAGCACCTTGCAAGAAGGCGCGCCTCAGTCGGAGATCATGCAAGAGAGTCAATTACCACACCACCGGCTCTCCTGTTCGACGCTGCGCTTCGTCGAGCACAGGGGCGCGTCATCGGCTCTACAGCCCCGGGATCTGGCCGTTGCGGAAAGCATCGACGAACAGCCGATGGTCGTCACGAGCAATCTCAGAGTAGCCCGTGCCGAAGTCCACCATCTCCTTGACGAACGCCTCCTCATCGCCACCTACCGCCTCGACGATTACATCCTCGCTCTGGAAGCCGACGATTGTCGGATCGGAGTCCTCATCGGCAACACAGTGCACTTTGGCGGTCGCTCGACCGAGGTAGTCCAGCACCGGCGCTATCTCCTCGGGTTCAGTGAGATCGGACCAGTCGAGATCCTCGACATAGGGAGAGAGCTCGGAGACGACGAAGCCGACCCCGTCTATCTCGGTGTAGCCGAGCCACGGGTCGGCATGGGCCTGCAGCGCTCGCTGCGAGACCGCCGTACGGTGTCCGTGGTGCTTGAAGTAGCGCTCGATGTGCTCGTCGTGCACGATCCGGCTTGGGGCCGCGACGTTGCCCTGCTTCATCGACAGCACCACGTCATTCTCAAGAGCCTGGGTCGGACCCTCCACCAAGATATTGTAAGCGGGGAGCCCAGCCGAGCCGATGCCAAAGCCCTTGCGGCCGACGATGTCCTTTACCTCGTAGGTCAGGCTCCGGAAGCGCTTCGCCTCCGGGATCGTCTCCAGATATGCTTCGTAGGCAGCCTGCACCTTGGCCCGTTCGGCGTTGTCAGGCTCGTGGATCCCGGAGCCGCGCCGGAACCGCCGCTCGAAGCCCTCGTCGATGAGGGTCATCTTGTCGAGTAGATCGACACGAGTGTGCAGCCGAGTCTCAAGCAGTAACTCCCGGATCTCACCGTCTGTGGTATCCAGCCGCAGCGAGTACTCATGGTCGCGGTCGCTTTCGA
>JALZEL010000002.1 GCA_030862075.1 Actinomycetota bacterium
ACATCCTGGCGACCAGCCAGATCTCCCAGACCACCCTAAGGAGCGTCCTCGGACAGAAGGACCTCGACGACCTCCTCACCAACCGGGAGGCCATAAACGAGGAGCTCCAATCCATAATAGACGAGCACACTGAGCCCTGGGGGGTGAAGGTCAGCGCCGTCGAGGTGAAGGACGTGGAGATCCCGCAGCAGATGCAGCGGGCGATGGCGAGGCAGGCCGAGAGCGAGCGGGAGAGGCGGGCGAAGATCATAGCTGCTGAGGGGGAGTACCAAGCGTCCTCAGAGGCTGAGGCAGGCGGCGGACCGACTGGAGAGCCCGACCGCATTGCAGCTTAGGCTTTTTCAGACGCTAAACGAGATCTCCTCCGAGAACAACTCCACCGTCATCCTCCCCGTCCCCCTGGACATGTTCCGCCCATTTTTGGGGACGGGAGACGGTTACCGCTCGAACAAGGCGCTCGAGGCGCAGCGCAGGGAGGAAAGGGAGGCCGAGCGTCGTTACGAAGAGGCCGTTGGGGAAGTGAAGACCGAAGAGGAGGTTCCCTAGTAGCTTACAGTGGTCAGCAACGTGGCCTTTGTTCCGATCAGGTGGATCAGGCGTGCCACGGACCTGTAGGGGTCTCTCCGACCGGCTTCCTCCTCCAGCCGCATGACGTCCGGCAAGCTAGCGTCGGGCGGTCGGTCACCGAGATGGTCGGTGAATACCCGAACCCCGTACCACCGTACGGGCTCGGAGCTGGCCTTCTCGAACAACCCGTGTAAACCCGCGATCGTGTCTCCTCGGGTCACCGCGCCCAGGCGACCAGGTCCCGGTCCGCGTCGAGAGCGGCCAAAGCGTCCTCGTAGCGCCCTTCGAGGGAGGGACGCACGGCCAAAGCATTGGTGTTCTTGGCGAGCACAGAGATCACGGCGCCCGGGCGGGCCACGGAAGCGAGGCTCTGGGTCAGGGGGTACGGGTCCTCGAGGTACGGCAGCACGCCGTGGCACAGCACCGCGTCGAACGGGAATCCACCGAGGATCTCACGGGCTCGTTCGCCCGCGCCCTCGACCAGGCGTACTCGCCTTCGCGGGCCCTCTTCCTCTGATTCAAGGATCCCGCGGGCCACCCGGAGCATCGCTCGAGAAGGGTTGAGCAGCGTGACCTCGTAGCCCTCCCGGGCAAGCGGTATGGCTTGATGACCCGCCCCGCCGCCAATATCGGCGATCCGGGTCGAAGGTTGGGGCAAGTGTGCGCTGAGCTGCCGGGCGACCAAGGTGTGGCGGACCACCGCGCGGAGCGTCCCGTCTTTCGAGAGGTAGCTTTCGGCGAGCCCGTAGAAAGGGTCTTCTAAGGGACGTGCTCCTTCGGGCTACTTCCCTCTCTTCAGGTACTCCTCGAACTCTTCGAGGGGCAGGCAGTTGACGACGCTTCCCTTCTCAACCCACGCTCGCCGGGCCTGGGAGACCCCGAACTTCGCGAAGCTCAAAGCCGTCTCGTCGTGGGCATCGGTGTCTATCGTGATCCTCACACCGGCGTTTATCGCTTCTCGCACGTAGGGGACGGAGAGGTCGAGGCGGTCCACGTACGAGTTGAGCTCCAGCGCCGTGTTCGTCGCTGCGGCCTCTCGTATGAGGCGCAAGACGTCCACCTCGTAGGGGTCGCGGCGGTTGAGGAGGCGCCCGGTGGGGTGGGCGATGGTGCGGACGTAAGGGTTGTTCATAGCCCGGATCATCCGCTCCGTCTGCGCCTCTTCGCCGATCCTGAACGAGGTGTGGACGGACGCCACGACGAAATCGAGCTCGGCGAGCAGGTCGTCCTCGTAGTCCAGCGTGCCGTCTTTGAGGATGTCCACCTCCGTGCCGCAGAGGAGGCGTATCTCCGAGTACTTCTCGTCCGCCGCACGCACGGCCTTTAGCTTCTTCTTCAGGCTGTTGGGCGAGAGGCCGTTTGCCACCTTGAGGCTCTGCGAGTGGTCGCAGAAGACGAGATACTCGTAACCGAGCTCGATCGCCGCCTCGGCCATGCTCTCGATGGTCCCCCTCCCGTCGGAGTAGTTCGTGTGGACGTGCAGGTCTCCCCGAACGTCGGAGACCTCGATCAGGTCCGGCAGCTCCCCCTTTTCGGCGGCAAAGATCTCGCCCGTGTCCTCCCTGAGCTCCGGAGGGATGTACGGGAGGCCGAGCCTCGCGTAGAGCTCCTCCTCCGTCGCCACCGGCTCGTACTCTCCGGTCCCGGCCTTCGCCAGGCCGTACTCGGAGATGTTGATCCCCATCTTGACCGCCCGCTCGCGCAGCGAGATGTTGTGGGCCTGGCCCCCGGTGAAGTGGTGCAAGAGCGAGCCGTACGCCTCGGGCGCAACGATCCGGAGGTCCACCTCCACCCCGCCGCTCTTTACGAAGACCTTGGTCGGCCCGTGGGCCAGTACCACGTCCACGAACGACGCCTCGGCAAAGGCGTCGGCGAGGGACCTCTGGTCGGTACTCGCGGCGACGAGGTCGAGGTCGCCTATGGTTTCTTTCTTGCGGCGCAGGGAACCCGCGATCTCTGCCCGATCACAGGCCGGGTGCGAGCGCACGAACTCCACCAGGCTCTCGCCGAGGGCGCTCGCCTCATCCAGGAGCATCCGCCGCTCGGTCGAGCTGTAGGTCCGAGCGGCCTCGACGATCTTCTCCGCGCTCTTCTTGCCGAAGCCCTTGAGAGAGGCGATCCGGTCCGGCTGGATCGCGGCGAGCTCCTCGACGCTCGTGACGCCCAGAGCCTGCCAGAGCCGCCC
>JALZEL010000060.1 GCA_030862075.1 Actinomycetota bacterium
ATGTAGCCGTAGACGGGCGGGGCCGCCCCAACATGCACCACATGTAGCTCCGAGCCCGTTTTGTTGGCGAGCTCGATCACCACCCGAGCTGCCGCGAAGGCGTCCTCAGAGCCGTCGGTAGCCAAAAGGATCTTTGTCGGGAACATGCTCTCTCGCATCCCTCCTTCTCGAATCCGGCGCTGCGGACCCTAAACAGTGTCCTCCAGGACGAAGGTAACGGCTAGGTTCACCTTGTAAGCCTTTATGTTGCCGTCCTCAATGAGGACGTTCATGTCCTTGACCCAAGCCCCTTCGACATTGCGCAAGGTCTTGTTGGCCCTTTCTATGCCTTCCTTTATGGCTTCTTCGAAGCCGTCGGGGGAAGCCGCGCTTAACTCGGTTACTCGGGCAACCGTCATGACGATTGCTTCCTCCTTTCTCGTATGAGTGCTTCTGCAGAGTACCTGCAGATTTCCAAGAGGTTACGCTCGTCTGGCGAGGCCTCTACTCGGAAAGTCACGGAGATCACTGGCTCTAAAGAGCACACCACGGTCTCCGTCGCCCTGACACCAAGACTATCGCCTCCCTCCGTATGCGACGCTTTCGGTGTCCGCTGGTGGGACGCTGCCCACCATCTCCAGGGTAAGCCTTTGGGGCTAAGGGTACGTAAAGTGCGGGTAATGGCACACTAATTTTGTGTTAAGCGACTTTGAGATGCGGAAGCTACGATTGGATCGCGCTGAGGAGGCCGCTGTTAGCCTAGTTTCCAATAGGACTAGCCTCTCGGAAGGTGGATGAATAGGGGTAACCCGCCCCTTGGCACGAACCTTTGTTCACTAAGCCCTTACAGAAGGGTGCCATCGCATCGTGGCGCATGGTTTAGGGGACCTAAATCTGCGCACGCGCTCTCCTATACTCCTAAGGTTCTCTAATCCAGTACGGTAGATTCACTTTATGCGGACGTGGAAGGCGCACGTGCTGCTAAGAAGGCGGCTGCCGACTTCATCGTCGCTCAGGGTACGGAAACCGCTGGGGCATAGCCGACGGGCGTGGTCTGGCGGCGCTGATGCTGGGCGCTCAGGGGCTCCTGATGAGCACTCCCTTCTATGCAGCCACGGAATTATTGGGTTACTGGTTGGCTAAGGAGCACATCGTGGCGGCTACGGACGAGGATCACGGACGAGGATACCCGACGGACGCGTGTTTTCGATGTCGTACGCTGTCACGAATGGCCGGAACCCTATACTGGGCGCGCCCTCCATAACCGCTTCCTGGAGCGTTGGGAAGGTCGAGAGGACGCGTTGACCGCTGAGTTGGAGCGGAGGGTTGGGCTTTTCAAGAGGCCGTAGCAAGGGTGATCTCGAGACGGCGATGGTCTGGGTCGGGGAAGCAGTTGACTTAACTCGTAGAGGCGAAGGGTGCCGCCGAGCTGGTACGAAACATTGGCATGGGCCGAAACGAACCTGTGACACGATAATAGATTCCTACGATCCGGCTAGCCACCAGATCCATTCCGCCGCCCTAAGGAAAGAGGTTGCGGCGGAATGGATCTAGGCGTAGTCTCGGGCAAGTGGTTCTAAGCGCCGCGCTGACCGGGAGTAGGAATAAGGCTACGGAAGTCACCGCGTTGGTTTGAAGGGCGTTCAAGGATGCTCTGAAGGTAGCCTAGAGGGGAACTTCGAACCTCTTTAGGGTCCAATCCTCAGGAACGCCTTCGAGGGAACTCGCAGCCTTAGACTGTTCCTGCTACTAATTAACGGGTGTTAATGCGTGGCCTTAAGAGCGAGACTCCATGATAGAAGCATGGCGCTCACCGCAGCAGTCTACGGGCCTCCAGTGGTATGTAGTGTCTTTGACCCGCATAGCTTTATGATGCGCCCGCATCAGAATGATCTTCGGTCCTGCGGTCGGAGGTCTCAAGCCTGTCATACAAGAATGGGGAGATGTCCGTCGGAGAGGGCACTCCCAGGGCAAGCGTGCTAATGATTTCGCCCGTTATCGCGCACAGGAGAACGCCGTTGCGGAAGTGGCCGGTGGCCAAGAGGAGCCCATCCCACTCGTCCACCGGTCCGAGTATAGGGTTGCCGGAGGGGGTTGCAGGCCGCAGCCCGGCCCAGGCCCCACCGAACGAGGCCTCGGCGAGCTTAGGCACGAGGCCCAGGGCTACTCTGGAAAGTTCGGCTAGGCCACCTAGCGTAGTGCGGGTATCGTGGACGTCGGGCTCCTCCGTAGCGCCCACGATCACCCGCCCGTCCTTCTTGGGGACCACGTAGGAGTTGCCGGAATCCCAAACGTTTGCCTTTATCGGAACTGGGCGGGTGTTCAGAACGAGGAGCTGGCCCTTCAGCGGGTAGAGCGGCAACCGCACACCCAGCTGTTCGGAGAGCAGGCCGCTGAAGGCCCCGGCGGCGAGCACCACGGTGTCGCTCGAGACCGTTTCTTGCGTGGTAGTGTGGACACCGGTCACCCGCTCCCCGTCCGTGACGAACCCGGTGACCCGGGTGGCCTCCTGGATCTGCGCCCCCTTTAAGGCTGCGCCTTGCGCAAGGGCCTGGACCAAAGGCCGGGGGTTCACCTGGCCGTCTTCTGGGAGGTGCAATCCCCCGATGATCTCCGGGGATAGAGCCGGCTCGAGCTCGCGGGCCTCGTCCCCGCTCAGCCATTCTGAGGGGAGGTTCGCCTCTTCGTGCCAGGAGTGCTCCTTAAGCAGCTTCTCTTTGGAGGCCTCGTCGGTGGCGGTTCTCAAGGCTCCGTCCCACACGTACCCTGGGTCTAGGCCGGTCATCTCGTAGAGCTCTTGCGCGAAGGTCCTGTGGTACTCACGACCTTGGACCAGGAGGTCCTGGAGCGGCCCCGGTTTCTCTGCCTCACCCTGACCGGAGAGCATACCGGCGAGCGCCCCGGAGGACCCCGAGCCTATCTCTTGGGCCTCGAACAGCACGACTCGAGCGCCGCGGCTGGCGGCGTGGTAGGCGACCGAGCATCCGACTGCACCACCACCGATTACCGTTACGTCTGCTACCGTGTCCATAGAAGGGCTCCTTTCTCGGGTCGAGCGCCGCAGGGGACCAACCGCCGCCGCCGAGCGTGTCGCGACCACCGTGTGCCACGGCACGCTAAACTCGGAGCTCATAAGCCCTGACTATTTCGGCTCACGATCCTGGGCGTAGTGTCCACTTCTTGTTCGAGTGTAGCGAGATTTATAGCAGCGTGTGCTATGGATTTTATGAAGTTGGATGTGGGCCAAGGACACCGTGAATGGCTGTAGAGGAAGACGAAGTGACGCTTATAGAGGCGCGGCGTTACCACTCCCCCCGCTACCAACGCATAACGATCCGCAGCACTGCATACGGGTTTCCTAGAACACGCCTTGTCGGCAATCCGGTGAATAGGGAAGGGCGGGGCTGCTGCCTTATAGTTTAGGGCTCACCTAGCGCGGGTAGGCTGTGTTCTTTTATGGGCCTGGCGGCCCGCAGAGGTTGCTAATCCTTCGTGGAAACCCCCCTCCTAAAGCCGCCGGGCCTTTTGCTAGTCGGTTCAACTAGGTGCTGGCTATGATTGAACTCTTCTTGGCGGCCCTTCCTCGTAAGGGGGAGGTTAAGCTCTAGGGTAGGGGTCCCTCGTCTACCCGGATGTCTGCTTCCGAGATGATGCCCACTAGCCTCTCGCCGTCGACGACCAGGATACGGTCCAGCTGGTGATCGGCCATCAGCCCGATCGCCTCGTCGACGTCTTGATCAGGACCTATCGTGACGAGCTCACGCGTTGCGACCTCGTCCACCGTAACTGAGTTGGGGTCGCGGCCCTGGGCGACCACCCTAGCTATTATGTCGCGGTCAGTGACCATGCCGACCGGCCGGTCCCCTTCGACCACCGGCAAAGGACCCTTCTCCTCTTCGATCATCCGCTTGGCCGCGTCGGCTATGCTCGCAGAAGGCTCAACCGTTACCACCTCGGGAGTCATAACCTCTGCGACCAGCAGCACCACCTCCGTCTCCGGAGGGACTTCTTCTCCCATCATACCCTCCGGTGGAACCGCGGTCCCCACCTCGTCAGTAAGTCCCGGCGTAGCAGCACCGCC
>JALZEL010000097.1 GCA_030862075.1 Actinomycetota bacterium
TGGAATAGGTCCGCTGCCCGGGCCGTCTCTACGACGCCCGCTAACCCTGCCAAGCCGAGCGAGACGAGCACCACCGCCACGACCTGCGCGTACCCGCGCAGCGTCAGCTTCCGCCCTCTCAAGTGTATCTTTCGCCCCTCGTTGCGAACGGCGATCAGGACTCGTCGGTGAATAAACGGGGACGGTCCGCTCGTCGTGGTCGCACTCGTCGTGGCCGCACCCCTGTTATGTATCTCACCTCGGGTTCGCGAAGCGGCTCGCCCCGCAGCGGCAAGCCGAGGAGGAAGCGCAGCCCGCCAGAGAACAGGCGCACCAGGGCGAGGGCCCCGCCAGCTGGGCGGAGGATAGCCGTAGGCTTGAGGAAGCGCTCCGAACAGTACGCTGTTTGGGGAAGAGTCTCCTCTTCCCACCTACCCTTAAGTCTCTTTTGCTCTGGCCCCGATTGTCGGTTGATCCTATTAACGCTGTGCACTTCCCAGTTAAAGTTCGACACAGAACGGGTAAGATATCTTTGCCGTACCATGGGGGCGGCATCTCGCCTTTGTCCCCGGTTATCCTTGCGCAGCGTTCGAAAGCGTCTTTCGCCTTCTCGTTGAGACCTTGTGTAAGCGCTCAATCGGTGTCGGCCACAATGAGGTTAACGCTCAGAGTATGGAGACCAGGGTCGTCACCACGAACGCGGCGTAGAAGGCCTCCCGACGAGGAGCTGCTGGTCCAAGAGCGGCTTTTCTCCACGCCGGCGGAGTGCAAGTGCACCCAGCGCTCGTCCTCGTGAAGGATACCGCCAGACCGGAGGACGAGCCGAGCCAAACCACCGCCTCGGCCTCCTCAGGCGCTGAAGAGAACCTCCCCCGCCCCGCTCGGCGGCTTCGCGAACGGTGTCCGCGCCCGCAGGACCGAACTGGTTCTCGTCGGGCCCAACATAGATTACTGGCCTCGCGTTACGCTGCCCGGTCTGCGTATCCATTGGCCTCTCGAACCTCCCTGGTTGTGGAGCTTCGGACGAAGCGCTCCTGAGTTACTCACGCCCCGAAGAGGGGCTCGCCTACCAGGTTGATCTTAGTCGACGAGTCCGAGCCAGGTGGCCAGAGTCATCAGGATCGTGAAGACCATGACGAAGACGATCACACGGGCGACGAGGTATCTGATCACGTCTACTAACAGCCTCCGAAATGCATCTGGACCTGCGAGATGATGCACCAGCTCCCGAAGAAGCCATAGAAGAGCACGGCGAAGCCCAACAGGCTGTGTGCAAGCGGTTTTCTCGCCCGACTACTGGTTCACCGCTGAAGCAGGGCGTAGACACCAATAGGTGATCGGGAAGTCACTTCTGGTCGTGACGGTAGCCAAGAGGAAACTGGAGGTTAACCTGTATCGCGCTCGGAGCGGTCGCTGGCAGCCTCGCGGACTACCATTACCGGGCAATGCGCGTGGCGGGCGACGTAGTCGGAGACGCTGCCCATGAGCGCCCGTCGCACGCCGCCGAACCCCCGGCTCCCCATGACTATTAGGCCGATTTCCAGTTCCTCGCTCAGCAAGACCACCTCCCTGTCTGGGCGACCCCTCCTAAGATGGGTCTCGGCCACGTCTGCTCCCTCGGCCTCGATCCGCTCTGCCTGCCGATCGAGAAACCCTTGGGCTTGCTTCATGGCCTCCTCGAGTTCCTGTTGGAGAACTTCGGCCGGGCGCGTGGTATAGGGCATCCCCACGTCCTCCGGAAATACGTAGGCGACGTGCAGTTCGGAGCTGGTGCTCTTGGCTAGGTCAGCGGCGGTTCGCAGGGCCAGTTCCGCCTCCTCGGACCCATCGGTGGCCAGCAAGATTTTCGTAGGGAAAATGCTCATCTCTTCACGGTCCTCCTCACTCAAGGTTTCAAGAAAGGCAACCAAGCGTCACCCATAGTGCTTGCCAGGCTGGTCCGATCTCCTCCTTCCCTATTTATTTATGAGATAGCTTCTAAACATCGACGACGCTACGACAAGTTGCGTTATGACACTACGCGATGAGCTCCGAGCGTGCATAGGTGCGTGAAGGCGTAGGTAGACGACCATCCGCACGCCTAGCGGTTCGGCGAAGATCGGCTCCAGCAGCGTCCACTGCTCGTCGGACACCGAAACGTGGCCAAGGTATCGGTCGCTGCATACTCCATCAAACGGGCCCAGCGGTTGGCCACAAGCGCCACCCACTAATCGAGCAACCCGAGCAGGTATGCCAGCGAGGTCAAAACGCAGAAGATCGCGAGGGCCAGCAGGATGCGCAGCCAGAGCTCTCTAAGCACCCTGGCTGCGCTTTCCTGTTAGTGACAGGTCGATCTCTCACCCGCCCACCCAGCTAGAGAAGGTTGTTAACGATCTGGTCATAAACCACATAGATCGCAAAGGGGACGAAGAATAGGGCGATTATGACCATTATCGGCAGCCGCCAGCCCTTCAGCCTGATGACCTCGGGGAGGCTCCGGCGGTTGAGCACTATAAGCATCACCGAGTAGAAGGCCATGACGACCCCGCCCCCCGCCGAGGAGATGACCAGCAGCACTATCGGCTGGCTCAGGCCCGCCAGGAGGATTATCGAGCCGAGGATGATCATGGCCCACGCGACGGTGAAGTAGATCCTGCTCTCGCTCCAGAACACCGACTCCCTCATAAATCGGTAGTTGGTCTTCGCCGCGTCAGCGATGAGCCGGGACGTGTAGTCGACGATGCCCACGTTGGTCGAGAAGAGCATAACAAAGCCGGCCACCCAGAACGCGGTCCCGAACCAGGGCGCCACGATCTCCTTGAGGGCCTGGCCCTCTTCATTGATGAACTCCAGCTCCGTCCCGATGTCCTCCTGCACCCCTACGGCCGAGTAGACGAGTACCGACA
>JALZEL010000099.1 GCA_030862075.1 Actinomycetota bacterium
AGCCGGAGGTAGAACCAGACGAGCGCGCCGAGCGCGCCGAGGCCGGCGACGTCGAGCAGTAATGGTCTAATCCGTCCCGCCCAGCGCGGCAGCTGTCCGGGCACCCATACAAAGGCTAGCGCGGCCCCAAAGAGTAGTCCGGCGACCCTGGTATCGGTCCCGTAGTAGATCCGTGAGGGATCGACGCCGGGCTGATACAGGATAGCCATAAGCAGGGCGGACCCTGCCGCGCCCGCGAACGCGATGCACAAGGCCAGGCGTCGCCGTTGCCAGCGTCTTCTCGGGGCTACTCCCCAGAGAACGACGGTGAGTAGCAGCGGCCACAGTACGTAGAATTGCTCCTCGACCGCGAGCGACCACAGGTGTTGCAGCAAAGATGGGCGGCCCACGGTCTCGAAGTAAGACTGCTCGCCGAGGATGAGGTACCAGTTGGTTACGTACGCGAACGCTGCGAGGGCGTCGTCGCGCAGCCTTGCGACCTCGCCGGGCAGAAACACGACGGCAAACGCGAGGGTGACCACAAGCAATAGATACAGCGCGGGGAGCAGCCGGCGGGCACGCCGCAGCCAGAAGCCTATGAGGTTAATGCGGCCCTGCTGTTGCCACTCCGTTAGCAGCAAGGTGGTGATGAGGTAACCACTAATAACAAAGAAAACCTCAACGCCTAAGAAACCGCCCCTGATCCAAGACAGATCGGCGTGGTAGAGGAGCACGGCGATAACGGCGAACGCGCGCAACCCATCAAGGCCGGGCAAATAGGATAACCGTACGTCTCCGGTCTCACCCTGATGAGTGAAGTTGCCTTCGTCCAGCGGTTGTCTGGAAAATTCCTTGCTCCGCCCGGTTTTAAGCTGCCTTATCTGCATAGGCGCTCTAGGATAAAGGGTATCGGCGGTTATTGAAACCGTTTTTTAGAGACTTAACTACTCATATGCGAGGGTCGGCGGACGAACAGGGGGAGGAGCCGGGACACGTTTGTAGCGTTTTTGCCGGAGCGGTTAGACACTGTGGCGCTACCCCAAGAGACCGCCAGGCCACCGGTGGCGAGGGCGCGGACGTCATTCTGGAGATGGTCGGTGGTGACATCCCGGAGAAGAACCTGCGCTGCCTCGCCACCTTCGGCCGGATGGTCGTCTTCAGGGCGACGAGTGGGGAGCGGGAACCATCGTTCCCGCCGCCCTGATAAAAAGGTGCCAGGCGGTGGTCGGAATCTACCTGCCCCAGATCATGACCCGACCCTAGATCTTCCCCGAGCCTGCGGGAGATCCTTGGCTGGATCTCCTCCCGGGACCTCAAGCTCACCATCGGTGCCCGCTACCCGCTGGAGAAGGCCGCAAGTCCACCGGCAAGATCATCCTCAGTCCCTGAAGCTCGATAGGCGATGGGGCGAGAAACGGTCTCGTCCCGTCAAATCCGGTCACCGAAACCTGACGCCCCTAGGGGGTGTCTGAGAACGTTCATCTAGGGCGTGGCCGCACGTAACCTGACGAGCGGCGCAACCGAGAGCCGTATCGCGTTATGAGGGAGGCGTAGTCCCGCCGTGCAAGCACCCGTTGCCGTTGAAGAAGGTTGTGCCCGCTCTGAAGCGCTCGGAGAGAACCTCAAGCTGCTCCTCGCTCAACTCTCCCGCGCCTTGCTCAGTCATGGCGGCCCACCTCAAACCTTCTGTCCTTGCTCGTCGTACTCGTACCAACCCTTGCCGGTCTTGCGTCCCAGCTCACCCTTCTCGTACCTCTCGGCGACCGATTTCTTGGGCTTCACGCTCTCATCGCCGGTCTCCTCGTAGCGGGCCATACGCACGTGATAGTTGACGTCGATGCCCGTAAGATCCATGAGCTCGAACGGGCCTATCGGATGACCCAAAGCCATCTTGCACGCCGTGTCGATGTCCTCAAAAGAGGCAACGCCGTTCTCGTAGAGATCGACGGCCTCGTCCATCAAAGCGCCCAAGATGCGGTTGGCGACAAAGCCAGAGATCTCTCTTTCGAGGATGATGGGCGCCTTACCGATCCTGCGGGTCAGCTCGACAGCGGTCTCTATAGTGGCGTTCGAGGTCTCGAGGTTGCGGACCACTTCGACGCACTCCATCACCAGCGCGGGGTTGAAGAAGTGCATGTTACACACCCTGTCGGGCCTGCTCGTGGCATCGGCGATGCGGGAGCTCACGATGGTCGAGGAGTTGGTCGACAGGATCGCGTGCTCCGGGGCCAATTCGTCGAGCCTTGCGAAGATGTCGCGTTTGACATCGAGTTTCTCGACCGCAGCCTCGATGACGTAGTCGGCGCCAGAGGCGGCATCCTCGAGATCGGTGGTAAAGATCATCCTGCCGAAGGCCGCGTCCACCTCGTCTTGCTTGATCCGGCTCTTCTCGACGTTACGTTTCATGCGGCTCTCAAGTTGCTCCTGGGCCTTCTTTAGCATGTCTTTGTCCACGTCCTGGACGATCACGTCGTAGCCCGCGAGGGCGCAGACCATCCCGATCTGAGACCCCATCGCCCCCGAGCCCACGATGAGTATCTTGTTTATCTGGTCTACGTTCGGCTCCACCGTCTCCCTACCTTCCCTTGAAATCCGGTTCTCGCTTCTCCAAGAAGGCCGAGGTGCCCTCCCTTTTGTCTTCGCTGGTGAGCAGGATCGCTTGCGCGAGGCGCTCGATGAGCAGCCCGGTCCTCTGATCGGTCTCATAACCGGCCTGCACCGCGAGCCTGGCGAGCCTCACGGCGAGCGGCCCCTTTGTGAGCACCTGCTCCGCCGTCTCCTTGACAGCGTCCATCAGGTCCTCCTGCGGGACGACCTTCGAGACGAGCCCTGCGGACAGTGCTTCCTCTGCGTCCATCAGGCGGCCCGTCATGATCATCTCCAACGCCCGGCCCTTGCCGATGTGGCGGGCGAGCCGCTGCGTCCCGCCCGCTCCCGGCAGGATTGCGAGCGTGACCTCCGGCAGCCCGAACCTTGCGTTCTCGGACGCGATTCTTATGTCACAGGCCATCGCGAGCTAGCACCCGCCACCTACAGCATAGCCGTTGACGGCGGCGATGGTCGGCTTCTCGTAAGCCTCGACCTCATCGTAGACGGCCTGCATTGCCGGGGCCAGGGCATCGAACATCGTCCTTTCTTTAAGCTCCCCGATGTCCGCACCCGCGGCGAACGCCTTATCTCCCGCGCCGGAGAAGACAACGACCCCCGCCCCATCGTCGTGCCTGAACCCAGCGAGGGCGCTCTTTATGTCGCCCAAGACTTACGTGTTCAGGGAGTTGCGGGAGTCGGGACGGTTTATGGTGATCGTACCGACGTTCTCCTCGATCGAGGTTATTAGCGTCTCGTGCTCGGACACGCATGGCCTCCTTCTCTAGCGACCCTTCTTGTTGCCGTCTTCGTCGTACTCGTAGACACCGCGCCCCGACTTTTTACCGTGATGCCCGGCCGCGACGAGTTTGTAGAGCAGTGGCGACGGTCGGTACTTTTCCCCCAGCATCTCGTGCAGGTATTCGAGGTTCCTCAAGCGCGTGTCGAGCCCTACGAGGTCGGCCAGCTCCAAAGGCCCCATCGGGTATCCCAAACCCAGCTTGAGGGCCTTGTCTATATCCGCTGCGCTCGCCACGCCCTCGACGAGCATGTTCATCGCCTCGTTGCCGACCAGACAGTTGATGCGGCTCGTAACGAAGCCGGGAAACTCGTTGACCTCAACAGTCTCCTTGTCCATCCTTTCGGCGACGCTGCGGGCGGTCTCAACCGTCTCGTCGGTCGTCTCGAGGCCCCGGATCAGCTCGA
The DNA here is from genome assembly GCA_030862075.1 of Actinomycetota bacterium. GTDB lineage: Bacteria > Actinomycetota > Rubrobacteria > Rubrobacterales > Rubrobacteraceae > Rubrobacter_F. Next base: position 3,772 of record JALZEL010000099.1, read on the forward strand.
CGAGCTTCATCTTGTGCACCGGGTTGAAGAAATGCATGGCCATGCAGCGGTCAGGACGGTTCGTCCCGGCGGCGATCTCCGTCGGGCTCATGGTCGAGGTGTTGGTGGCGAGCACGGCATGCTCTGGGCACCATTCGTCGAGTTTGCCAAAGATCTCGAGCTTTAGGTCCATCTTCTCCGGCGCGGCCTCTATCACGAGGTCTGCTTCGGAGACAGCTACCTTGAGGTCTTCGGTGGTAGAGATACGCTCCAGCCCCTCGCGCATCGCTTCTTCGTCAAGCTTGTCCCTCTCGATAGCCTTGCTCATGTTCTTTTCGATACTTTCTACGGCGTTCTCTAGCACCTCGATGCTCACGTCCTGCAGCCTCACGTCGAAGCCACCCAAAGCCGCAGCGTGGGCGATGCCACGGCCCATCACGCCCGCGCCGACGACGGCAACCCTTTTAACTTCCACGCCCGCCCCTCCTCTCTCCTTGGACCTCCAGCGCCTTCGCTGCCATTCTCCCTATGCTCGTCGCGCTTTACTTTGACGCCGTCTGCTCCTTCGGTCTTCGGGAAGTCGGGGAGGGCGAGTTGGCCGGCGAGCCCCGCCACAAGGTCGGGCAAGGTTTCGGGTAGTTCCTTCGTCATCCTCTTCTCCCTTCGATCATCGCGCGGCTTCGGATAGAACGCGCCGGCTCCCGCGCGTCCTGCGCACCCACCTTTGTTCACCGGCTTCTGTCTAGCGGAAGGCCGGTATACTGGTGATGGCGTTCCCGAGGACCAAGGTGTGCACCTCGCTCGTGTCCTCGTAGGTCAGAACGCTCTCCAGGTTATTGGCGTGGCGCAAGACAGGGTAGTCGAGCGTGATGCCGTTGTCGCCGAGGATGGTGCGCGCCTCCCGCGCTATCGCGATGGCCTCCCTTACGTTGTTGAGCTTGCCGACGGAGATGTGCTCGGGGCGCAAGGTTCCCTAGACCTTCATCCGCCCGATGTGCAACGCGAGCAGCCTGCCCATGTTTATCTTGAGCATCATGTCCACCAGCTTCTGCTGAGTGTGCTGGAAACCGGCGATAGTAACCAGCCCCTTTTCCGTATCTCCTCCCGATCTACCTCGCCTCCGCCATCTTCTCCTGCTCCCTCTCCTGGAGCTCGCGCCAGAGGATCTTGCCAGACCCACTCTTAGGCAGCTCGTCTATGAACTCGACCGAGCGTGGGTACTTATAGGCGGCCATCTTGCCCTTGGCCCATCCGACTATATCCTCCTCCGCAACGTTGCCCTTCTCTTCTTCCCTTAGAACAACCATCGCCTTAGCCGCCTCGCCGCTGCGCTTGTCGGGAATGCTTATGACGACGGCTTCCTGGATAGCCGGGTGCTCATAGAGGACGGATTCGACCTCTGCCGGCCAGACGTTGTAGCCGGAGACGTTGATCATGCGCTTGAGCCGGTCGACCATGAAGAAGTAACCCTCTTCGTCCATCATACCGATGTCGCCGGTTCTCAAGAAACGCTTGCCATCCCGCTCGAAGAAGGCCTCCTCGTCGGCCTCGGGCCGGTTCCAGTAGCCTCTCATCACCTGCGGACCCGATGAGACGATCTCACCCTCCTCCCCCACGCCCACCTCTTCGAGGGTCTCCGGGTTCACCACGCGCGAGTCCACGTCGAACGCAGGCACTCCGAGGCACTGCAGCTTGGGCCTGTCCGGCGGGTTCATGTGCGTCTGGGCGACGGTCTCCGAAAGACCATAGCCCTCCGCGTAGCGGATGCCGGTAAGCTCCTCGAGCTTCTCGCCGACGGCCTCCGGCATCGCGGCTCCGCCTCCGCCGACGAACTGGAACGAGGAGAGGCTGTACTCGTCTATCTTCGGGTTGGAGAGGAAGTCCACGACCATCGTCGAGATGTTCGTCCAGTGGGTGATGTGGTGTCGTTCCACCAGCTTTGCTGCGAGCTCCCTGTCCCAGCGGGTCATCAGCACCATCATGCCGCCCGTGAAGACCGGGGCGTTCATGCTGTGCTCCATTCCGGTCACGTGGAAGAAGGGCAGGGTGCTCAAGGAGACGCTGTCGGACGTTATGTCGTTCCACAGGGCAGCCCCAATCAGGTTGGCGTTCAAGGTGCTGTGCGTGTGGATGCACCCTTTTGGCCGTCCGGTCGTCCCGGAGGTGTACGGCAGGAGCGCCATGTCGTCGGACCCGACGGACACCTCCTCCGGCGAACGACCGGCTTCGAGCGCCACATGCCAGGGGATGATCCTCTCGTCCTCGACCTCCTCCCATGGCGCCGCGACCACGTCCGGCACGGCGAGGTCGGCCTCCTCTTCCAGGTAGTCTGAGTAGGCGGCGACGATAGCGCGCTCAAGGAGGCTCTCGCCAAAGAGGGGCGAGAGCTGGGGGTAGAGCTCCCCTCCGCAGATGGCCACCTCCGCCCCCGCGTCCTTCACGTAGTGGGTCAGCTCTTCGGTGACGCTCATCGGGTTTACCGGCACGACCACCGCCCCGAGACGCAAGACGGCGTAGAAAGCGACGACGAACTGTGGGCTGTTCTGCATATACAGGATGATCCTGTCACCCTTCTTTACGCCGAGATCCTCCTGAAGGTATCCTGCGAGCCTCCTCACCTCCTCGTGCAGGCGCTCGTAGGAGATCGTGGTCCCGTAGTAGACGATGGCTGCCTTCTCCGGATACCTCTCCGCCGAGACCTTCAGGTTATATGGAACGCTCGTCTTTGGCAGCGTCAGGGTGCGCGGCATCCGCTTTGGCCAGAACTCGAAGTGCCTCTCGTTCATGCTCCTCCTTTCGTCGGCCACCTCGTATAGTAAAAGCCTCCCCGCATCGGGTTGCCAGAGGGCTTTCGTGTATCGACCACAGTAACCGGTCTTCTAGAGCCGGTCGCCGGGTCTTACCCCTTCGCAGCGGCTTCCTCCTCCCCCGCAACCCTTTGTCGGCGACTCACTGAATAGATCCAATGGGGCAGCTCCCTAATTACTCAGCTCTCACGCCTTACTTTGGTGCAATGGCGCGTGTAGACTAAACGGCACGACTCCTCCCGCCCTGCAAGTTATGTCCTCATTTCCATTCTAACAACGTCTGCAAAGGAGCCTGCCTTAAAACCTCATGTAGTCAAGGAAGCACTCGCCGTAGGTGTGGAAGGGGGGCTGCATGGGGTGGCCCGACGTGAGCATGCGCTCGCCACCGAGGTTCTCGAAAAGAGCGAGGCGATCAACAGCGTTGAGGCCAAGGTGGCCGCCCTCAAGGACGAGGTCGTGGAACTCGAGGCCGAGCAGGCGGCAAAAGAGCCACTAGTTTCTCCTTGGGCTTCAGTTGTTAAACTGAACGTGCCGCGTCAGGGGAAAGATCGAGTGGCATGATCAGAAAAATGAGAGAGGATTGGCGGCGGTTCAAGGCAAGCAAGCCAGGCTATCGCTTCCGAGACCGTTACCGTCACCACCAGCAAAGCAGCCGGGGTAGATTCGATTTTCAGAAGGTCCTCTTCATCGTCGGCGGGCTCACGATCGCGATCGCGAGCATCGTCTTGGCGCCCTTACCGGGTCCCGGCTTGGGCACTTTCCTCCTGGGGCTGGCAATCATCGCCGGCGAGCTTCGGCTCGTCGCCCACTTCTTGGATTGGGCCGAGGTGAAACTCAGAGGACCGGCGCGATGGGCCAAAGGTGCCTGGGCGAGCTGGCCGCAGTGGGCAAGGATACTGATCGGTGCGGTGGTTTGGATTGGTGGCGTGGCCTTCGGGCTGTGGGCCCTGTTATACGTCTTTCGGTAGCCCTTATGGGCGTAAGGGGAACCCCTTTGATAGCTTTGCGATGAGCTTGCAGGGCATCCTTAAGCCGCTCTAACCTGCCGGTGTCGCCCGCCATCTAGAGCCAGATTATATGATCTGAAGAGCTCAAGAGTTGAGGCAGGTTGACTCTATTCACCGATTGACGACAAGGTGTTTTCTAGGAAATTTTCTAAGAAACCCTCTTGGCCCCGGTCCGCTGGGCATAGGGGCAACCCTTAAGAGTTCTTTGCACTTCCCTAACATCAAGGGGATATCTTAGAAGCATTAGGGGCGCGTGGCGATACTCCACGTCCTTTCCACCCGTTGGCGTCACAAACTGCCACGCGTCGTGTTGCCGAGGTCCTGGGGCCCCCTCCCCTCGTTTGTTCCCTAGGGCCTCGGGCTTGCGCTTCCTTTAGCGCAACATCACAGGTGTAGTCGTCATAATAAGTAGTTGCCGACAAGGAGTTCTCGGAAGTTCAGAGGGGATTAGAGCATAAAAAGAGGGCCGAGCTTCAGGGAAACCCTAAGGAGTTAGCGACCCAACCCCAGGCTGAGTATACTATCTC
>JALZEL010000298.1 GCA_030862075.1 Actinomycetota bacterium
ATCGTGTCGAAACGGCCCACGATAGGGCCAGGGCCCGGAATTAAGACATCCCAGAAGCATAGTACGAACCAGACTATGGCCACCGGGAAAGCTAGCGAGAAGGCGACGAGTAGAAGCCGGAACACAACACACATCCCTTATTCTTGTCGCGGACCCTTCTCTTCGCTGGGATCTTCTTGTTCAGGTGTGTCGGTGTCGTCTTCTCGTACAACCGCAGCCGCTTCTAAGGTTGCCTTACCCTCAAGGGCAGCCGATAGCTCGTGAGTGAAGCCGCCCGTATAGTTACCTGCTTCGTCTTTTGTGGTCTTTGTGCCCGGGGGCAATAGGTTGGCTTCGTCTAAGATCCGGATCGTAAGAACATTTAGCTTCCGAAGCTTCTCAACTTCGTCCCTCATCTGCTTGGTTCCCCACCAAGATAAAAAAAGACCTATTAGCGCTGATATTAGCGCACCGGCTATGAATTCAATAACATCCACGGATATATTCTACGTCCGCAACGCCCTCGCTCATACACAAGATGTTGGGGTTCGCCAAAAACGCCCTACCGTCGCTGGACGAACATGCTCTAGGCTGGCGTCTAGATGCATCTAGACTCGGCTAGACGAGGAGCGACACATGGCTAGAGAGCGTCTAGACGTAAAGCAAGCCGCACAGATCCTCGGGATAAGCACGGACGCGGTACACAAGCGGGTAAAACGCGGCTCATTGGACTCGGATAAAGGCCCCGACGGCAGGGTCTTTGTCCATCTAGACGAGGATATAGACGACGGCTATACGCGACCAGACAACGTCTATACATCGCCGCATACCGCCGTACGCGACGAGCTGGTCGACAAGCTACGCGACAGAATCCGCTATCTCGAAGAGGAGTCGAAGCGTAAAGATGCGATCCTGTTGCGCATGGCCGAACGCATCCCCGAGCTAGAAGCCCCGGCTTCGCCAGAGCCGCGAGAATCTCCCGAGACGGCCTCCGAGACCGGGGCCGGGGAAGAGGACCGGGGAGAAGAGGAGCGGCGGCCCTGGTGGCGGCGGATGTTCGCGCCGTGAGCTATGGATGACGTACTCTTTAGGGTTGTACTGAGTCTTTTCAGTGCCGTGGTTGGATACTACTTCGGAAAGAGGCAGGGACAGAGGCAGACGCAGTACCAACACCGCATCGAAGTGGTGACGGGGTTGCGTCGACGGCTGCGGGAGTTGCAGAGGTCCTTCGCCAACATGGCAACTCCGCCTGAGTGGCGGCTACCCGAGGAGCAGTTCAGGGTCGAGGAGGTGGAAGAGGTCGGCGAGAAACTGGAGGCCTTGACCGATTACTTCGAAGACAACGCCACATGGCTCGATGACGAGACACGAGAGAGGCTGGGTAAACTGACCGACGATTTTGCACTTCGGTGGGCGGACGTTCAGGGTCGTGTAGACGCTGAAGAAGAGCCGGACGAGGTTCTGAGGACCGCGTGGGACTGGCTAGATCGAGCGGTGGATGAGATTGAGGAGATCAACGAGGGTTTCGATCGTTTGCTCGGTATGCACGCGCCCTGGTGGCGTCGCTGGTTTGGCGCATAGCCCTAGTCCAAATGGGTATGACGCCGCCGGTAAAGCCGGGCTATTGCTAAGTATTATGCGGAAGTTAGCCGCAGACCAGGGCTAGGGTGCTTAGGCAATAGGACCGGGGCTCCGCGCCCGTCCTGGGCCATCCTCGCGTACCGGAGAGCAAGAAAAAGGGGCCGGAGAGATGAGTATTTGACAGTCTCCGGCCCCGCTTCGAGGCCGGAAGAAAACGACGTGTCTGTAGCGCATCCTGGGAAAAAGGCTCCGGCCCCGCAGCCCTTGTATCATAACCATCATACCCGTCCGATGCAAGGAGAAGCAGCTGCGCCCCGGTCGAGGAGGGGTAGGGGTGCCGGACCGGGGCTATGGGCAAGACGAAGGCCCTCCTGGAGAGAGCTCGGAGGGCCTCAGAGTAGCAAGACTGGAGCCCCCTGGAGGAAAGGCCCCGGCCTCGCGCGTCCGCGATCCTGGAAGTATTCCCCACTCCGATTCTCAGGACGAGGCTAGTCGCCTCGGACATCGCCTCCAGCACGACGCACACCTCCTCTGCACCCCAGCCCACCCGCCCGGCCAGCTCCTCTTCGGTCGGCTCTCGGCCCCACTCCGCGGAGAGCTCGTGTGAGGCTCGAGAGACCTTACTGATCTTCTCCGCCTTGGAGGTGTTGTCTACCGGGCAAGCTTTAGCGGGTTTTTGGCAAAGAAAGTATTAAGCAATCTTTACCTGTACCTAATCGGGAGCGGCGGCAGCAATCTCGCCGGGAAGCGCCTGCGCTGTTTGTGGTCTAGAACCACGTCGCGCTTAGACGCCTTAACCTAGGAGTCTTTAGCTTCTAGGCGTCGGAACCAAAGCTCCTCAACCAGTACCCCGGCCGCTACCGTGGCGGGTACCGCAAGTAGCGTACCCAGGAGGCCGAATGCTGTACTCAGGACAGCTATGGTCGCTATGACCACCGCTGGGTGCAACAACGTGGTCCTCTCCATAACTAGGGGAGTGACTACGTAGCCTTCTACCGCCTGGATAGCCAAGTAGCTCAGAAACACCCACAGAACCATTGCCGGGCTCACGGTGAGCGCCAGCAACAGCGGCGGGACGGCCGCGACTACCGGTCCGAGATAGGGCACGAAGTTCAGCAGCCCGGCGAGGATGCCGAGGAACAACGCCCCGGGGATACCTATGAGGAACAGGGCAACGCTCCAGAGGATGCCGATAATGATCATAGCAGTAAGCTGACCTTTCACCCAATACAGCAGTCCAGAGCGTACTGCGGAGAGGACCGCCCGTGCCCGAGGCCGACGGTCGGGGGGGAAGAGTCTGGTTACCCACCCCACCACAGGTTCGGGGTTCGCGGCCAGGTAGAACGATAAGAACAAGATAATCACTGCACTAGCCAGGATGGAAGCTACGTTGCCGAAGACGCCGAGTGCCCCGCCCAGCAGCTGGCGAGCCGGGTCGGTCAAAGCGGAGAGCGAGAGGTTTTCAGCCGGGACGGACACCCCGAACCTACTCTCTAGTCCCTCGACCCAACCGGCAAGTCGGGAGAGCGCTGCTGGCAGGGAGGTGACGAACTGGTAGACCTGCTCAGCCAGCACGGGGAGGAGCAGGTATCCGCCCAAGCCCAAGAGGGCTCCAGCCACCAAGAAGATCAAGGCGGTGGCCACCACCCTAGGTACCTTGCGCCGATGGAGTGCCTCTACCGGCCCCGAGAGGGCGACAGCCAGGAGCACCCCCACCATGATTGTCAGTGCGATCGTTGCGATCGTTGTCAAGAAGCGGTAAGCCAAGAACAGGGAAAAAGCTAGCAAGATCGCGTACGAGAGGGTGCGCAGAAGACCGCGGTTGCTAATAGGAGGTGTGTTCATGGCGCAACGCCTCCCCGAACGCTCCTGCTCACCCGGAACGATCCTCCGATGAGCGGGTGAAGATGTTGGATAAGGCGGAGCCGGACACGCTACTGGAGGACCTCACGACGCTGAAGCTGCTGTCAGTTTCGAGCACGACCGCCTCAACGTCTTCGACCGCGGCGATCCCCTGACCGCGCAGGGCAGCCAGAATCTCTTCTTCCGTCACTCGTTCGCGCTTCATCGCTCCGCTCAGAAACCGGCCGCGGTGTACGAGCAGGGTGGGCTCTGCCTTGACGAAGCCTTGTACCGTCGGCGAGCGAACCGAGAGCCAGGTGATGGCGTACTGCAGGCCGATGAGAAGCGCGAACGAAGGACACCGGTGGCGAGGGCTACGTCTGTCGAGAGGAGCACTGTCGCCAGGGTAGAGCCGAGGGCAACCGTCACGACGAGATCGAAGGCGTTCATCTTCGAGAGCGTGCGCTTGCCCGAGACTCGCAACAAGAGCACCAGCGTGAGGTAGGCAAGCACGCCGACGATCGCGGTGCGGCCGAGGGTAAGCCAGCCATCGAAGAGCACGATCCTCCTTCCTTGCACGGCAAGGTTAGTCAAACTCACAGATTCCCTGGACTACGGCGGTTTAATCTTCTTGGCGCCGTAGTCCTTACGGAGGAAACTCGTCGACCGGGCCGAACTCGTTAAGAACTGTACGACTCCTCCCCCCACTGCTCGTTAGGAGCCAACCTCGCGCGTCTAAACCCGAGAAAGAGGGGCCGGAGACTAATAGGAGGGGGGACTTCACCGATATTCGGCAACCTTCTAGCTTCTTCGCGAAGCGAGAAATTGACCTAGATAAAAGGGTTTACAACATGGGCGACATTAGCCAACATCCTCGTGTCCAAATACGAATCGGAAGGTTGCAGATTCGAACCCTACCGAGCGCGCCTATATGAAGTCCCTACAGTAACTCTACAGTAGTTTTACAGTAGACACGGCTAACCGCCGTGAACAGAGGCGAATGCAAAACGGCTTAGGTAAGCGGGATTCTAACCTCAGCGAACCCCGGTAAACACCCCGGTTCGATTTCCTAAACCGCGAGTCGGAGGTTCGAATCCTTCCAGGCGCGCTCCTGAAGTTCCTGCAAATTGCGGGAAACGAAAACGCTCCGGGTTATGCGCCAGGGCGTTCCTACAGTACTATAAAGTCGCGGAGAGGGTAGGCTCTCCACGACTTAATCTGCACGCAAAGTCGAAACCGACTTTACGAGGATGATTCGCCAGACCTTGCCCTTCCAGTGATAAAGCCCGCCAGAATGCCGGTAAGAGTAGTCACTATCGTATAGCGTATACGCAGACCGCCCTTAACCGAGGTTCTCGAAGAACCCCCGCCGCCAGCTCTCGTACCGTTGGCGCCAGCCGAGCTCCTTTTTCATCTTCTCGTTGGAGGCGCCCCGGAGCTCAATCATCCACTTGACGAGGGCTTCGCCGGCGAGCAGACGGGCGACGAACACCGGTACCCGGGGTGGTTGTCTCGCCCCGAGCGCCTCAGCGTAGACCGGCATCCACTCCGCAGCGCTGGCGGGCTCGTCATCGACGACGTTGTAAACGCCTGGCCTCGCCCCCTCGAGGGCAGCTACTGTCGCGGCCGCGGCGTCGTCTACGTGGACGAAGGAGTATATGCCCTCTCCGTTGCCGATCATCGGGTAGCGCCGCTTGCGGAGCTGCCGGCCGACGTCCCCGTCCTTCGCGTACCAGGTCCCCGGCCCGTAGAACATGCCATAGCGAAGGACGACGCCCTCGAGCCCGTCCGCCGAGAGCACCGCGTCCTCGACGAACTTTATCGTTTGGACGGCGGGTCCTATGGGCGGGGGGGCGTCGAGATAAAGCGGCGCCTCCTCCGTCTTCACCGGTCCACCGGTCTGCGCGTACCAGTAGGCGGCGCCCTGCGCGATGAACCGGCGGACCCCGGCGCCGTGGGCAGCATCCAGCAGATTCATGGTCCCCTGGCGGCGCACACGGTCGTTGGCCGCGTAGTATTCCCCGAGCTTTCGCGGCTTCAATCTCTGCGGAAGGTCGGTGAGCTGGTTGATCACGACGTCCGGCTCGGCCTGCGTTACGATCGCTCCCAGCCGACCTACGTCGAAGACGTCGCACAAGACCGGCTCGGCACCGAGGGTGCGGAGCTTGTCGAGCTTGGCCCGCGACCTCGTCATCCCGGTCACGTGGTGTCCCGCCTCAACCAAACGCGGCACGAGGCACCTACCGATGGCCCCGGTGGCACCAGCCAAAAAGATCCTCACCGCCATTCACCTCCTCTCAAACGGTAACTGGCTCTAACCTACGCTAGTGTAGGTTATGCTGGCATGGTAACCTACACTAATGTCGGAAGTCAAGCACGAGAAACAAACCCCGCCGCAGCAGAAGCCGAAACGGCGGCTGAGTGCCGAGGCGCGGCGCGAGCGGATCGCCGAGGTCGCCATGGAGGTCTTCGCGGATAAGGGCTACGAGGGCACTTCCATAGGGGAGATCGCCCGGGCCGCGGATATCACGAGACCGGTGGTCTACGACCACTTTCGTGACAAGAAGGAGCTTTACCTCTGGCTACTCGAGCGTGAGCGCAACCGGGCTGTCGAGCATGTGACTGCCCGCCTTAAGGCCGACGCTCCCGCAGACGTCCGGATATGGCGCACTATCGACGCCTTCTTCAACTACGCTGAGGAGCACCCCTTCGCCTGGCGCATGCTCTTTCGGGAGAGCACTGGCGACGCCGAGATCGTCGAAGCCCATCGGCAGATCCAAGCGGGAGCGCACATGGTCGGCGCGGCGTCGTTGGCGAGAGAACTCAGCATGAAATCGGCCTACGATCGGGACGAACAATTGAAGATCGAGATGCTCGCCGAGTTATGGGGCTCGGCGCTCAAGGGGCTCGCCCGATGGTGGTACGACCGGCGCGACGTGCCTCGCGCGGAGTTGGTCTCGGCGGCCATGGACACTCTCTGGGTCGGACTGGAGCGGCTGCGTACGGGCGAGCGGTGGCAACCCTGAGGCAGGCATGCATGGTCACGAGTCCGACGGCTGCTCACCAGTGTAGCGGGCTCGGGGACGAATCATCCGGCCGCTCTGGTACTGCTCGATAGCGTGGCCTATCCAGCCGACGATCCTGCCCAAGGCGAACAGGGCAAGTGCCCCCCCCGCTGGTAACCCCAAAGCCAGCGCGAGGATCACCAAGCCGAAGTCGATCGTGGGACGTTCGCCGATCAATTCTGATGCCTCTGTGACCACGGCGGAGGCCAGCTCGACGGCCGGTGCTTCCGGGTAGGTAGCGGCTGTGGCCTCTAACAGCGCCTTGCCCCGAGGATCACCCTCCGGATAAAGCGGATGCCCGAATCCTGGGATGGACTCTCCTCGCCTGAGACGACCAGCCATAACGTCCCGTATATGTTCCGCGGTGCCGATTTCCTTCAGGAAGGCTTCGACGTGCTCGGTGTTCCCGCCGTGCTTTACGCCGCTCAGTGCGCATAAGCCAGCTATCGTGGCAGCATACGGCGTCGCCCCGGCTGAAGCTACGCAACGCGCGGTGAACGAAGAGACGTTGAGCTCATGATCTGCGCAGAGGACGAGGGCGGCGTCGAGCAGCGTTGCCGCTTGCGGCTCATCGGGTGCCCAACTCTGCTGTAGCGTCAGCCCTACACCGATCTCGGCCGATCGACCGCCGACGGCCGTGGCTGCAAGCAGGCGCAGGAGCCGAGCGCCGGTACGGGCAACCGCCGTCGGACGCAGATCATAAGCTGCAGGATCCTCAGCAGCCGCCAACCGCAGCGAGACCCCGAAGGCCTCGGCCGGTGCCAACTCCCTTGAGACCTCGTTTACGGCTCGGCTATGAAGCGCAGGAGCATCGGACGCAGAATCGAAGACCGCGGACTCGCCTTTCGGGAATCTCCCCGTCCAGATGAACTCGGCCACCTGCTCTAAGGTGTGGCTCTCGGAGAGGGCGACGGCGTCTCGTCCCCTGTAGTAGAGACGCCCGTCCGCTATCAGGGCGATCGCCGACTCCAGCACGGGCGTCCCCCAGTGGAGGGCGTTCTCCGTCAAACGGCTGGGATCGCGTCGCTGCTCCTTGCGCTCCTTGAGCTTCCGTACGTCCTCCGCCCGGTAACGCCGGTTGCGCCCGGTCCCCCCGGCGGGCTCAGAACGGATCAACCCCCGACTCACATAGGCGTACAGCGTCGGCAGCTTGACCCCTAGCTCCGCGGCCGCTTCTCG
>JALZEL010000110.1 GCA_030862075.1 Actinomycetota bacterium
ACGGCGACCGGACCCGTAGAGGTGGTGAGCGTCGAGAGTCTGCGGACAGCCTCGTGGTCGGTGAGGAAGTGTGCAGGCAGTACGGTAGCTTCTTCTATAAGGCTCTGGCCTTCGGCGAGGAAGAGGCGCTCGGCTTCACGGTATTTCTTTTGCTTGAGCTTGGCGAGCCGCTTAAGGGTGGTCGTGGAGATCACACTTCGGAGGGTTCGAGCGTGTCGAGCTCCTTTTTGGGATCTCCGATAACGAGGACGTCCCCTTTTTGGAGTGGCTCATCGGGGCGAGGTAAGGCGCCTTCCTGACCTTCGTGCTTGATCGCTAACACCGTCAGATGTTTCTTGCGGTGGAGTTGGAGATCCTTGAGAGATTTGTCGATCCACTCATGGGGCACTTCTATCTCGATCGCCGCTTCGTGCTGGCCGAGCTCCAGGTAGTCCTGGATACCAGGCAAGGACATCTGGCGTGCCAGGATCTCGCCGAACTCCTTCTCCGGTTGGATCACGTAGTCCGCCCCTACCCTTTCGAGCACCCTGGCGTGAAGCTCATTATTGGCCCGCGAAAAGACCATCGGCACACCCAAATCCTTGAGAATTAGGGTAACGAGCACGCTGTCCTGGATGCTCTCGCCGATCACCACCGCCGCTCCATCGAACTGCTCGACCCCGAGGTCGCGCAAGACCTGAGGCTCTGTGGCGTCCGCCGCAACCAGGTTGGCGTTGGGTAGCGCCGTCGAGAGGTCCTGGATCCGATCCTCCCCGCAGTCGATGCCCAGAACGTCATGACCCAAAGAGTCTAGGGTCCTCACCAAGGACGCGCCGACCCGTCCCATCCCTATAACCACGAACTGTTTGCCCAAACCGTCATCCTATCGCTATGTCCCCCTGCGGGTAGGTGTAGCTCGTCGGCTTCTGCCGGGCCGCGAGCGCCAGTATCAAGGTGATCGTACCCACCCGCCCCAGGAACATTACCCCGGCGACGACCAGTTTAGCGAAAGGCGAGAGCTCCTGCGTGGTGTTCATGCTGAGGCCCACTGTCCCGAAGGCGGAGGTTACCTCAAAGATGACCGGCAGGAGCGCCAGGCCATCGGAGACCATTATCGTGAGCGTTGCCACGATTACCAGGAGCGCCGACCCTGAGAGCACCGCGAGCGCTTTCTGAATGAGCCGCCGCGGGATGCGGCGGCCGAAGGCTCTTACCTCTTCTTGCCCCCGCGACAGCGCGAGCACGACGAGCACCAGGAGAGCCAGTGTAGTGACCCTGACCCCCCCGCCGGTCGAACTCGGCTCGGCCCCGACGAACATCAGCCCGACCTGCACGAACAACGTGGTCTCGCGCATCTGGGCGTAGTCCACGGTCGAGAACCCCGCCGTGCGTGGTGTCACCCCCTGAAAGAGGGACATCCACAGCCGGGTGCTAGTAGATTCTCCTCCTAGCGTAGCGGGGTTCGACCACTCGAACAACGCCACGCCCAGAATCCCGATCAAGACGAGCGCCGCCGTAGTGACAAGGACGAGCTTGGAGTGCAAAGTCAGCCACCCGGTTTGCCGATAGTGGTATAGGTTCACGAGGACCGGGAAGCCCAAGCCCCCGATGATTATGAGGGCGACGAGCGCCAGATTTACGGACGGATCGCCCTCATAGGGCGCGAGGTCCCCTCCCGGCAGGGTGGAGAACCCAGAGTTGCAGAAGGCCATGATCGCGTGAAAGACTGCCTGGAACAGGCCATCGCCGAGGCTCAGGCCCCCCCTTACGAAGCCGAAGGTGAGGACGACAGCTCCCAGGGCCTCGACGACGAGGGTGATTCCAGCTATCTGGCCTATGAGCCTCACGGTGTCGCGTGGCGAGTCCACGTTACCAAGCTCCTCGCGAGCGGCGAGCAGGTCCCTAAAGCCCACCCTTCGTCCGACCAACAAGGCGCCCAATGTCGTGAAGGTCATGATCCCTATCCCCCAACCTGGATGAGGAGCATGACCACGACGCTCCCAAAGGTGGTGAACGTCACCGGGTATTCCACCGACGAGAGCCCAGTGACGCTTGTGGCGCTAACCGAGACGAAAAGGGCGTCCACCCAGTAGATCCCCCATAGCTGGATCCCGGCAGTTTTAACAGCAGGGTCCCAAAGGCCATAAGAACCGTAAACCCGAGGGCGATCAGGCGTGGAGCGGAGAGCCTCCGAGTCAACGGCTAGGGCGCCGGGGTTCTAACCGGCTTTCTCGCCCTCTTCTTTGGCGGCCCTCTCCACGTCCCTGACGGTGATGCGCCCGCCCGAGCCTGTGCCCTCCACCTCGGAGAGGTCCACGCCCAGGGCCTCTGCTTTGCGCTCGGCGGCGTCGGTAGCCTTTACTTTACCGGCCACATCTTCCACGTCCTCGACCAGGACGTGTCCTTCCGAGCCTGTGCCCTCGACCTCGGAGAGGTCCACGTCCAGCTCCTCGGCTTTGCGCTCGGCGGCCTCCGTAGCCCCCACCTCGGTATCCTGCTTCTCGCCCTCGGGCTCGGTGGTCTGCTCTACAGGCTGCTGCCTGAGCCTATTGCTCTTGATGCGCTTCTGGACGGGATCTCCGTTGAGAGCGTTCCTGGCCTGGGACACCACCGCCGCGAAGGCCTCCGGCTCGGTGGCGGCGAGGCCGGCCAGTATCTTGCGGTCCAGGTCTATCTCGGCCAGCCTGAGACCGTGCACGAGTTGGGAGTACGAGAGCCCGTGCTCGCGAGCGCCGGCGTTGATCCGCTGGATCCACAAAGCCCGGAAGTCCCT
>JALZEL010000174.1 GCA_030862075.1 Actinomycetota bacterium
CGGAGTCGCAGTCGCGCCCCCTCTTCGCCCCCGTAACTCAGTATCTTCTCGGACGGGGCTACGCCGTCTTTATGCCGAACGTCCGGGGCTCCACGGGCTACGGCAAAGCCTACACCCACCTCGACGACGTGTACCTTCGAATGGACTCGGTAAAAGATTTGGCCTGCGCGGCTGAATGGCTGTGCGAGAGGGGGCACGAGCGCATCGCCGTGATGGGTGGCTCCTACGGCGGCTTCATGGTGCTCGCCGCCCTCACGGAGTACCCTGAGCTGTGGACCGCCGGGGTGGACATCGTAGGCATCGCCAACCTGGTCACTTTCCTGGAGAATACCGGTAGTTACCGGCGCGCATTGCGCGAGCCCGAGTACGGCACTTTGGAGTGCGACCGCCCTTTTTTGGAGTCCATAAGCCCCATTCACAAGGCCGAAAAGATAAAAGCTCCCCTCATGGTGATCCACGGCAAGAACGACCCGCGCGTGCCGGTCGGAGAGGCTGAGCAGATCGTGGACAAAGTCCGCGGGAACGGCGGCGCGGTGGAGTACCTCTTGTACGAGGACGAGGGCCACGGCCTCGCCAAGCTCAAGAACCGCCTTGACGCGTATCCCAGGATCGCCGCGTTCCTGGATCTTTACATGGCCGGCGAGCAGAGTTAACCTAAATTTAAGAAAGAGTTTCCCGGTGGGAAACACTGCTTTCGCGCCCCAACGGGTTATCTTCTGGTCCGTGGCGATTTGCAAGCTTAGGCATACAAGTCCCTTTTTGGTGCAAGGCCCTCCCGACCCCACGCCGGCGCAGCGCAACGCGAAACAGGGCTAAGAATAGGCGCGAACGCGAGCGCGCTACCGCTCACACCTGCACCTTTCCCCCGAAGGGTAGAAGACGCGGATCCCCGAAGAACCCGACGGCGAGGAGCATGCCCAACTGTGAACTATCCCGATCTGGGGCAGTGTGCCCACACCGATACCATACCTTTACAAACATAAACTTCTTTAAATATTTGTTAAGCTAGACGAAGCTACGTGATCTATGCACCGCTGGTGGCGTGTGTTCGTTGACCGGTACGGGGAGGTGGTTTGCGGCGGTGACCTTGGGCGAGTTAGAGGCCCCGGCCGGCGGTATCGAGAGGAGGAGCGACCGGACGCGAGCCCGTGCCACAGTGCGGCGCCGGTCGGTTTTGCACGGGATCTCGCTCACGTTGGCCTTTGTCGTGGCCAACCTCGTCTTGCTCTTGGTCGGGGAGCCGGCGGAGGAGCAGATCGTCGAGACCGTCGCGCGACCGACCGTTTTAGGCCCGCTGACCCCGCCGGAAGCAGCGCCCGGCTTCGATGAGGAGGCGTTGGAGGATCGGATCGAAGAGATAACCAGAGGTCGCTGGGGCGTCTACGGTGTCGCGGTGCTGGAGCCTGCTTCGGGGACGAGGCTCTCGCTGCGGGGCGAAGAGGAGTTCGGGGCGGCCAGCATCGGCAAGCTGCCGCCGTTCGCGGCCCTCTATAGGGCCGCGGCGCGGGGAGAGCTGGACCTGGGGGAGGGGATCACCATCCTGCCTACGGACGTCCAGGGTTACGGCTCCGGCGTGCTCCACGCCTTTCCGGAGGGATACTCCTTATCCTTGCGCGACTGTGCCTACTACCTCGTCAACCGCAGCGACAACACCGCGTGGAAGATGCTCAACCGCCGGCTCGGAGAAGAGAAGATAAAGGCCGAACTCGAGGGCATGGGGATGGAGAACAGCCGATACGCTGATCACGCCGGCTACTACACGACCCCGGACGACGTGCTGCGCCTGATCGAGCGCATCTCCGACCCGCGTTTTACCAGCGAGGAGCTCTCTGCCGAGATGCTCGCCGCCATGACGGAGACCACTTTCGAGGATCGTATCCCGGAGAGGCTCCCCCTCGACGTTCGCATCGCCCACAAGACGGGCTCCTACATCGACAGCTTCGGTGATGCTGGCGTGGTCTTCTACAAAGACCGCTCCGGTACCGAGAAGCACTACCATCTCGTCGTCCTCTCCAGGGGCGCCCGTGAGGGCGAGGCCCGCGACGTTATCCAGGAGATCTCCCTCGCCGTCTACGAGACGCTGACGGGCAACCAGGTAGACCCCGGATGGTCGCGCGGCGGGTCTGCTCGCCGCGAAAGCGGCGACAAATCTCCAGCCATCCAACCAAACCCGGCGAACGCGGGGCCAGCGAAGTCCACGCACGGCGAAACTTCGTTACCGGAGAGCGGGTACGACACCATCCCCAATTCTCCTCCCGGACGCGCACCACCTCCTAGTTCGGCGATCAGAGAGCCGGTAAGCCCCGAGGGAGCTTACATAGCTTATCCGGAAGAGGCCATCGGCCAAGAGTACGTGTGGTAGCCATATTACTACGATGTCTACGAGTAGGTGCGCGAGATTTGCGCGCCCGGCGTCCGTCCCCTCGAAAGAGCACTCGACGCTCCACCGCCAAAAGGAGCTTGGACGAGTAAGGGAGGAAGCCACGCATCCGGGCTTCCGTGGTCTTCTAACCCGACCGCCGGAAATTCTGTAAGCTGACAAGCTGACAGCTATAAATCGGAGGTTTTCGTATGGAGCCCACGAAGTTTCTGCTCGACGAGCGGTCGTTGCCCGAGACCTGGTACAACGTCGTCCCGGATCTGCCGTTCAAGCTCGCGCCGCCGCTGAACCCGGCGACGCGTGAACCCGTGGGTCCGGAGGCGTTCGCGGAGATCTTCCCGGAGGAGATTATCCGCCAGGAAGTGACCGCCGAACCTTTCGTGCCCATCCCCGAGGAGGTGCGCGAGATCTACGCGCTCTGGCGGCCGACCCCCCTCTTCCGCGCCCGCCGCCTCGAAAAAGCCCTCGATACTCCCGCTCGCATCTACTACAAGTACGAGGGGGGCTCGCCCACGGGCAGCCACAAGCCGAACACCGCTGTCCCCCAGGCCTACTACAACAAGCAGGAAGGCGTCGCGCGCCTAACCACCGAGACCGGCGCAGGACAATGGGGTTCTTCCCTGGCCTTCGCCTGCCGTCAGATGGGCCTCGATTGCACGGTCTACATGGTGCGCGTCTCCCACGAGCAGAAGCCGTACCGGCGCATCATGATGGAGACCTACGGTGCCACGGTCCACGCCAGCCCCACGGACCTCACGCAAGCGGGTCGGAACATCCTCGAGGAGGACCCGGACTCGCCGGGGTCTCTGGGGATAGCCATAAGCGAGGCCGTCGAGGACGCGGCGACTAACGAGGACGCGAAATACTCTTTGGGAAGCGTCCTGAACCACGTCCTGTTGCACCAGACGATAATCGGCCAGGAGTCCCTGAAGCAGATGGAGATGGCCGGTGAGTACCCGGACGTCGTGGTAGGTTGCGTCGGCGGCGGCTCGAACTTCGGCGGCGTCGCGTTGCCCTTCATCCGGGAGAACCTCGAAGGGGACAAAGGCACCCGCATCCTCGCCGTCGAGCCCGCCTCGTGCCCCACGCTCACGAAGGGCCGCTTCGTCTACGACTTCGGAGACACCGCCGGAACGACGCCGATGATGAAGATGTACACCTTGGGGCACTCTTTCGTCCCGCCCGGAATCCACGCCGGGGGCTTACGCTACCATGGTGACTCGCCCATAGTCTCGGCGCTCGTGGACGAGGGGCTCGTCGAGGCCCGCGCCTACGCTCAGAACCCGACCTTCGAGGCTGGGGTGCTCTTCGCCCGCGCTGAGGGCATCGTGCCCGCACCGGAGGTAACGCACGCGATCAGGGCGACCGTCGACCTCGCGCTGGAGGCGAGGGGAGCGGGGGAGGAGAAGATCATCCTCTTCAACCTTTGCGGCCACGGCCACTTCGACCTCTCTGCCTATGAGCAGTACCTCGCCGGTGACCTGCCGGATATCGAGCACTCGGAAGAAGAGATAGAGAGAGCCGTCGCCCGCATACCGGGTTAAGAGGCGAGCCGAGCGGTAGCGGCGCCGTCGGTGCCGGCCAAGGGCCAACCTCCAAACCTACTCCGTTGCACGGACGCCTTCGGTTTCCTTCTCGAACTCGCCTTCGAGGACGCTCGCGGCTCCTATGATCGGGCTCAAAACGGGACCGAAGGGCGGGGCGTAGGCGAGGTCCAGGTTGACGAGGTCCGGGTAGGAGAGCCTGCCCCAGATGGCCGTGGCGCAGATATCCACGTACTTGTCCGCGTTTCCGCCGACGATCTCCGCGCCTAGTAGTCGACCCGTCGCTCCGTCGGCGATGAGCTTTACGAACGTCGGGTTTGCCCCTGGATAGTAGGCGGCTTTATCGGCGGAGCTGATGGCGGCCGATACGACCGCGAAGCCCGCGTTCTCGGCCGCTTCTTCGGAAAGCCCCGTCTTCGCCACCCCGAGGTCGAAGACCTTGAAGACACCGGTCCCCAACACGCCGGGGAATTCGAGGATATCTTCGCTATCGTAGCCTCTGGTCGCGTTCGTGCCGACGACGCGACCCATCTGGTTCGCCGTGTCGCCCAGGGGCACCCAGGTCGCCTTGCCCGTCACCAGGTTCACCGATTCGACGCAGTCCCCGGCGGCCCACACGTCGGGGAGGCTCGTGCGGAGGCGTTCGTCCACCCGGATCGCGCCGGAGGCCCCGATCTCTGCTCCCGCCTCCTCGGCCAGGTCTACGCAAGGCTTTATGCCGGTACCGACGATGACGAGCTCCGTCTCAAGCTCCGTCTCGCTGACCCTCACGCCCCGGACCCGTCCGTCGCCCGTGAACTCCTCGACCTTTGAGCCGGTGTAGACCCCAACGTCCTTCTCCTTGAGGTGTTCCTCGATCTTTTCGGAGACCTCGGGGCCGTAATCCAGGGCGACCTTGCCTTCCGCCTCGACCAGCAACACTTCTATCCCGAGTTCTTTGAGGTTCTCGGCGACTTCGAGACCTATATACCCGCCGCCGACTACCGTGGCTTTCTTTGGCGAGTGCTCTTGCACGTACCGTGTTATAGCGTCGGTGTCCGTCAGGAAGCGTAGGGTGAAGACGCCGTCGAGGCCAGCACCGTCGATGGGGGGGAGGATGGCTCTGGCGCCCGTGGCGATCACGAGCCGATCGTAAGAGTCCTCAAATTTCTCGCCGGTCGTCAGGTTCTCGACGAGGAGCCTCTTGTTCTCCGGGTCTAGCTCCGTTACGCAGTGGCAGGTGAGGACCTCGACGTCCTTCTCCGCGAACTGCTCGGGGGTGCGGGCGACGAGGGCGTCGCGACCCTCGACGGCACCAGAGATCAAATACGGCAGGCCGCACTCGCTGATGGAGATCTCCGGCTCTTCCTGGTAGATGGTTATCTCAAGGTTGGGGTCCACCCTACGGGCCCTCGAGGCCGCCTTCGTCCCCGCGGCTACCCCTCCGATCACGACCAGACGCATCCTTTTAATACCCCTTCCGCTCCGAGAACCTCCCGACAAGTGTACCGGAGGACCTGCTCGTGGGGGAGGTAGCGAGAGTAGCCACCGGAGGAGACGTCTCCTCCAGTGGCTATCTGTATCTTTCGGCTACGGTCGCTCTAGGACTTGGCGGCTCCGTAGCGGCGTTCGGCCTCTTCCCAGTTGACCACGTTCCACCATGCGCTCACGTACTCCAGGCGCGCGTTCTGGTACTTAAGGTAGTAGGAGTGCTCCCAGAGGTCGATCCCGATTATCGGGGTCTTGCCCTCCATGAGCGGGGAATCGCCGTTCGGGGTGCACTCAACGCTCAGAGAGCCGTCGGGGGCGGCGATGAGCCAGGTCCAGCCCGACCCGAAGACCGAACCCGGGGCGGACATGGCCGACCACTGCTCTTGCATGGCGTCGAAAGAGCCGAAGCTGGAGTCGATAGCGGACGCGAGGCCACCTGCGGGTGTGCCTCCGCCGTTCGGGCTCATGATCTCCCAGAACATCGAGTGGTTGGAGTGCTGCCCGCCGTTGTTACGGACCGTCCTGCGGATATCCTCGGGCACGGAGTTCAGATCGGAGATGAGCTCCTCGAGGCTCTTGTTCTGGAGATCGGGGTAGTTCTCGAGCGCCGAGTTGAGGTTGTTGACGTAGGTGTTGTGGTGCTTGTCGTGGTGCAGACGCATGGTCTGCTCGTCTATGTGCGGCTCCAACGCGTTGTAATCGTAGGGAAGCGGCGGAAGCTCAAAAGCCACGGTTTCTCCTCTCTTTGGTTTACGGACGTTAGGATACCCTAATCGCCCATTTCTATAACTCCCCGGCGGTGAGTGCGCCCGCGGTTCGTTTTTGGGAAGCGGGGGTTCTGCCAGAGGGGATCGTGGAGGTGAACTCGAAACGTTCGGTGTATCTACCGGGCAAGCGGATCGACTACGATCGGCGCGATGCCGGCAGGAAGCTTCGCGGGACCGAGTCGGTGTCCCTTCCGCACCTCCTCGATGGGCCCAAGACAGGGGTTTTGTGCTGTAGAATAGTGGGGCGTCGTGATCGGGGACGTAGTCGGCAAGGGGGCCGAGGCCGCGGCCGTGCTTGCTTTGGCCCGCTACACCATCCGCGCGGTGGCCATGCGCGAGTCCTGCCCGACGGCCATCCTCGCCGGCCTGAACGAGGCCATGCTGCGCCAGAAGCTCGAGCGCGACGACCACAAGTTCTGCACCGTCGCCTACCTGAGGCTGGAAGCGGCCGAAGCGGGGCGCGGCGTCGAGATCTCCGTCTCCCGTGGCGGACACTCGGCGCCCCTGCTGCTCGAGGCCGACGGTGGTGTGAGCAAGATCGGCCTCCCGGGCCGCGCTATCGGCGTGTTCGAGGACCCGAACCTCACCGAACAGGTAACCCGCCTCTCCCCCGGCGACTCCCTGGTGCTCTACACCGACGGGGTCGTCGAGGCCGGATCCCCAGAGGGCTCCTTCTTCGGCGAGGAGCGGCTCGCGTCCCTCCTGCGCTCCTCCGTCGGCCTCGACGCGCAGACCCTCGCCGACCGCGTAGAGAGCGCCGTCCTGGACTTCCAAGAAAACGGTCCCCGCGACGACATCGCCGTACTCGTCCTGCGCGTGCCGGAATAAGCGGCGGCCTTTCAGCTTTTGGGGTTTTCGCAGGGGGGGCTCGGCTCCTCCGCTTTGCCGACTGGGGGCTCGGCGATGGACTCCTGGATGGTCGCTTCGCCGGAGCGGACGCGGACCCAGAGCCAGATCAGTAGGCTCCCGATGACGGTCGCGGCGATGTCGAGGAGTCCGGCCTCAGGACCGAAGGCACCGCCGGTGAAGAGGGGCGGTCCGCCCTGCTCAATAGAGATGAACGTCGCGCCTATGGGTTCGATGCCGCTCACCGGGAAGCCGAAGACGTTGCCCTGGAAAAAGTTCCAGGTTACGTGCAGCCCTATGGGGATGGCGAGCCGGCCGGTCAGGACGTAGCCTGCTCCCAAGAGGAGCCCCGCGAAGGTGATGTTGATCGTGCTGACCGCGGTAGCACCCGGGTTGGGCAGATGGAGCAGGCCGAAGAGCGACGACGAAAGCGCCCACGCCAGGACCACCGCGCCCTTAGATCCCAGGCCCGGAAAGTTCAGCCCCTCGGCCATGTTCTGCAGTCGGTAGCCGCGTGAGACCAATTCCTCGTAGAAGCCTACGCACAGAAAGAACACGACCGGCGCCAGGATGGCGGGGAAGAAGGACCGGCCGCTGATTGCTTCTAACGTGCCGACTACCTCCACCCAGCCGGCCGCAAGCTCGATGAGAAAGATACCCGTCATCAAGAAAGCTCCCAGGAGGAGCCCGAAGCCGAAATCCAGCCACCACCCCCGGTCCAACTTCAGCCCGAACCCCGAGAACGGCCGGCGGTCGAAAAAGCGACCCGCGAGCCACACGCTGAAGAGCGCCGCGACGAGAGACATCCCGCCGATGACTGTCCCAAGAGCAGGCGACGCGGCGAGGTTATCCAGAGCTCCGGCCCCCAGGGTTGCTCCGCCGAAAAGGGCGAACGCCACGAACGCCAGGCTCCCTAGGAGCGCCGCGCCGATCGTATCCAGCACAAACTGTAGGAGCAGGCGCCAGAAGGCGCGCAGCCGATTCTCACGAGCGTTGTGGAAAAGGTTAGTCACGAGCTCAAAATCTCCTCGCGGCGAGAACCGCAGAAAAGTCTAAAGCCCGGGGTCTCCATCGCCAGGGGCTAAGACCCCGCCGCGATCCCTTCGCCGCGTGGGTCGGCTCCCCCCGTGAACCGGGCCGGTCTGCCTTGCGCGTCGTACTCTATGGTCAGGCCGTGGGCGTTGCCCAGGCCCCGCTCGTCTACCCGCACGTTATGGCCCAGGGCCGCCAGCTCGCCGCGGACGAACTGCGGTATGCCGGTCTCGACCACGAGCGCGTTCGGGGGCGCGGTGCTGACGCGGGGGGCAGAGATGGCCTGCTGGATGTTCATGTCGAAGGCCATGAGGTTCGTGAGCATCTGCAGCGTCGTCTGCTGGATGGTGCGGCCACCGGGGGTGCCTATGGCGATGACAGGCCTTCCGTCGCTCAAGACGATTGTCGGGCAGAGCGCGTAGAGGCCCTGGCGGCCGGGGTAGACGTCGAAGACGTTGCCCGGGGGTTCGAAGCGGGACCAGGCGAGGGCGTCGTTGAGCCAGATGCCCGTACCTTCGGGCATTACCTTGCTCCCGAAGATGTTGCCCAAGGACTGCGTCGAGCTGACCACGTTCCCCTCCTTGTCCGCCACGACGAAGTGTGTGGTGTGGGCTTGCGCCTCGGCTTGCGCCTCGAGGGGAGGGTTCGTCGGCGCGTAGATGGGCTGGTAACTCTGGGGCGGGCAGCGGTTAGGCGTGCCGAACGGTCCACCGAACGGCGCGTTGGGCGACGCCTGCGAAGGGTCTATGCCCGCGGCTATGTCTGCAAAGAACTCCTCCGAGAGCAGAGAGCCGAGCGGCGTCGGGGCTATCTCCGGGTCAGAGGCGTAGTCCCGGCTCGCCCGACCGGCCAGCTTGGAGGCCTCCGTGACCGTGTGTAGGTAAGAGACGCTGTTGTGGTCGCCTTCTTGCAAGTTGTACCGCTCTATTACCCCCAGCCTGAGGAGGGTCCCCCACGAGGTGGCCGGCGGGGAAGCCGTGACCACCTCGTAGCCCCGGTGGTCTATGCTTACGGTGTCCCGCCACCGGGCGCGGTTCGCCCTCAGGTCGTCCGCGGTCAGGTAGCCGGCGTAACCGCGCATGGTGGAGTCGATGGTCCGGGCCAACGCGCCCTCGTACAACGCGCCCGCGCCCTGTTCGCCGATAAGCTCTAAAGACCTCGCCAGGTCCTGCTGCACGAGGATCTCTCCTGCCCTCAAGGGCACGCCGCCCCTCCCGTATATGCCCTGCGCGTGCTCCGGGAAGTAGGAGAACGACGCCTCGATCCAACCGGCCGTGACGTCGCCTACGGGGAACCCGCCTTCGGCGAGCTCTATGGCGGGGTCGAAGAGGCTTCGCCACTCCAGCTCGCCGTACTCCTCCCACATGGTCTCCCACGCGTTCACGTTGCCCGGAGTGGCCACGGCCTTGGCGCCGCAACGGTTCTCCACATAGTTCGGCGCGGAGGAACGGAACACGCTGGGGTCGAGCCCCGCGGGCGTCCTGCTGCCGGTGTCGAGGAACCACGTCCGGCCCTCTTCGGCGTCGTAGAGGACTATCGCCCCGTACCCGCCGACGCCGCTCATCATCGGCTCGGCGACCCCAAGAGCTGCCCCGACCGCCACCGCCGCATCGAACGCGTTCCCTCCTTCAGAGAGGACCTCCAGACCCGCCCGCGTGGCGAACGGGTTCGCGGAGCTGGCCATCCCCGATGCGCCCACGGCGGGGCTGGACGTCGTGTTCTGGCTGGGCTCTGGGGTGCGGACGGCTACGGTCGTCGGGGTGTTAGGTTCGGCGGTCTCCTCGCCCACGGAACCTTCCTCCGAGGAGGCGGTTTCTTCGGAGGCACCGGCTTCGCGAGGAGCGTCTTCTTGGGTTGCAGGTTGGGCGCCGCAAGTGGCCAGGGTCAAGAGCATCAACACCCCGAAGAGCAGCCTTGCCAAGATACGCTCCTCCATAAATAAGTCTACCGGACAGCGTATACCACAAGAGGAGAAAAACAACAGTGGCCTATCCTGTTCGGCACGTGATCGTCGTCCTTTCTTTGGTAAGGTTGATGTGGGTACGGAAGGCAGAGTGCTAGCGAGAAGGAGAAAGCGCATGGCTGCTACGGTGGTGGGGGTTCCCAAAGAGGTCAAGGACGGCGAGATGCGGGTCTCGATGCAGCCGGACGGGATCGCCGAGGTGATACACCACGGCCACGAGGTGCTCGTGCAAGAAGGGGCCGGGGTGGGCGCCGGCTTCGACGACGAGGGGTACGCCGAGGCCGGCGCGCGCATCGTCGGGAGCGCCGAGGAGGTCTTCGAGGCGGCGGACCTGATCGCGAAGGTCAAGGAACCTACCCCGGAGGAGTACGAACTTTTTGAGGAGGGTCAAGAGCTCTTCACCTACCTGCACCTGGCCGCCGACAAGGGGCTCACGGAGTTCCTCTTGGAGCGCAAGGTAAACTCGATCGCCTACGAGACGGTCGAGCATTCGGACGGGAGCCTGCCTCTGCTAACGCCGATGAGCGAGGTCGCGGGGAGGATGGCGATACAGGCCGCGGCACACCACCTCGAGAGCCCGCAAGGGGGCGCGGGGCTGCTCTTGGGCGGGGTGCCGGGGACGCCCGCCGCGAGGGTTACGATAATCGGGGGCGGCGTGGTCGGAACCGAGGCCGCCAAGATAGCCCTAGGAATGCGGGCGATCGTGAGCGTCCTGGATACGAACCCCAAGAGGTTGGCGTACCTCTCCGATATCTTCGAGGGCAGGGCCGATCTGGTGATCCCGAACAGGGCGAGGACGGCTTCTTACGTGAAGGGGGCGGACGTGGTCGTAGGCGCCGTGCTGGTCCACGGGGCGAAGGCGCCCAAGCTCGTGACCCGCGAGATGGTCAGGAGCATGCGCGGCGGGTCGGTGATCGTGGACGTCGCCGTGGACCAGGGAGGGTGCGTCGAAACCAGCCGGCCCACCACCCACTCGGACCCGACCTACGTCGAGGAGGGCGTGGTCCACTACTGCGTCGCGAACATCCCCGGTGCGGCGGCTCGCACCTCGACCCTGGCCCTGACCAGCGTGACGTTACCTTACCTCGTAAGGATCGCCGACGAGGGCACTGAGGGGGCTGCCTCTTCCGACCCCGCCCTCGCCAAGGGCCTCTCGACCCTGCGGGGTAGCCTCGTCTCCGAACCCGTGGCCGAGGCGCACGACCTGCCCCACGAAGCACCGGAGAAGCTCACGAGTTAAGGAGAGGGGCTCGAACGGGAGCGCCTCGATAGGAGGAGGCTACGCATCTTGGATCGCCTGCGGGAGCACGGGGAATACGTGCTGATGGAGCGCATGGAGGGCAGCGTCCCCGGCTACCTCTCCTACAGCGCGAGAGAAGGCGAGGTGGTCTGTGTCTTCGAAAGCATCGTAGATGCCGAGCGGTTCTACGTGCACTGGCGGGCCAGGATCCCCGGTGAGGGCTGGGGTGCGGTGCGGCTCGAGACCGAAGAGCTCGTAAAGGTGCTCAGAAATTTCGACCTCGTCTCCGTCAACCCGCGGCCCGATCCCGGCTCGACCGAGTATCTCTACACCGTTGAGGATTTCGTCCGCGCGCTGCAGAGACCGGGGTAAGCCGCCGACCGGGCTCTTTCGCCTCCTCGTATGGGGCCAGCTCCACGCGGTATCTTCTGCTACTTCCGGTCGACGAAAATCCTACTTGGGTTGATGAAACACGTAAAATCTTTGATACAGTATGTGTCCGTGAGAAACCGGCAGGATATTTCTCCTCGGCCGCCGGTCTCGGTAAGTAGAGCGATTAAAGAGGTGACGAACGTGCGCATAGGGAAGCTCTTGTTGGTGATCTCGGCCCTGGCGATGGTGGCTACCCTGGTCGCCTGCGGCGGCTCGGAAGAGGGGCAGGCCCCGTCCGAAGAGCCGGTCGCGCCGAGCACCCCTGCCGAGCAACCGGAGCAGGACGACGGCCCCGCGGACAAGACCCTGACGGTCACCGTTCCCAGCATGGATCGCGTAAACGAGTCCCCCATGCCCGACACGTTCGGCGAGGACGAGGACTCTCTTAGGGACTACGCCGGTATCCACCTCATAGGCACCGGCTTCCCGTGGCAGGACGAAGCAAACGTGTACCTCGCCGGCCACCGCCTCGGCTACCCGGGCACGCCCAGCTTCCTCGCCTTCTACGACATAGACGACGTCCAGATGGGAGAACAGATAACCGTCACCGACGCCAACGACGAAGAGTACACTTACGAGGTCTTCGAATTTTTGACGGTGAACCCGACGGACCTGTACGTGATGGATCCCCTGGAGGACAGGAACATACTGACCCTGCAGACGTGCACGCTCCCCGATTACTCGCAGCGCGTGATCATCCGAGCCGAGCTTCAGGAGAGCTAAGAAGCCTCCTAACTGCTCCAAGACACCTTCGAGAAAACCCAGGGAGGGCCGGGGCAACAACCCCGGCCCTCCTTTTCGTCCCGAAACAGGCTCGAAGGGTAGCTTGGACACATTTGAAAGGAACACCGAGTGATGTATTTGTTACGTAATCGGGGCCGGCACTTTATCCCCCTCCTACAGCACTTTGCAGTGATATTGGCGCATGCTGCATCTATGCACTTATGGATGCTTGTTAAGAAGCCCCCTGCAGGAAGATAGGGGACACCGTAAGCGCCGCGTTCGACTGAGCAAGGCTACCTGCTGGCTCAACTTCGCTGCAGCCCGCTTTAACAGGGCGGCTCCGTCCTTTGTGAAGCTTTCAGCGGTCAGTAAGCCGTAGGCGGCGCAGGGTGATTCTTTTGAGGAAGAGGCTGGAAGAAAATTGCACGGTTGTTTTACCTCCCTATCCTGACGACGAAAGCGGCGACGGCTTCCCCGATCTCGCGCGGGGAGTCTTCCTGGAGGAAGTGGGCGCCGCGAACCGTTACCTCATCCTGATTCTTCCACGACTTGCAGAACTCGCGCTGGGCGCCGGTAAGGATAGAGCCCGGCTCGGCGTTGACGAAGAGCTTGGGCACGTCGCTCTCTTTTAGCCACCCCGAGTAGTCGTCTACGATCCGTACCACCTCCTCCGGCTCGCCGTCTATGGGGAGCTCCCGAGGCCAGGCGAGGGTCGGCCTGCGGGACTCCTCGGTGACGTAGGGCCTGCGGTAGACGTCCATCTCCTCCTCGGTGAGACCCCGCAGCACGCTCGACGGCAGTATGCGCTCCACGAAGACGTTCCTTTGGAGGACCAGATCCTCCCCTTTCTCAGAGCGCATGCCGCGGAAGATCCCACGCGCATCCTCCGGCCACTCCTCCCAGGACACTGGGCGCACGATCGCCTCCATGTACGCGAGACCGCGTACCCTCTCCGGGTGCCTCCGTGCCCAATAGAAACCCAAAACCGAGCCCCAGTCGTGCCCGACGAGCGTCACGCTCTGCGTGGGCAACAGGGCGTCGAACCAGGAGTCGAGGTAGCGGGCGTGGTCCGCGAAGCGGTAGGAGCCATCGGGCGCCGGACCCGAGTCGCCCATCCCGACGAGGTCGGGGGCGAGGCAACGGGCGTGGGGCTCTACCTCGGGGATCACGTTGCGCCACAGGTACGAAGAGGTCGGGTTGCCGTGCAAAAAGACGACCGGGTCGCCCGCACCGGTGTCCACGTAGGCTATCTCTGTATCGAGGACGGCTGCGTGGCGGCGTTCGTAAGGGTCGTTCGCCGAGATGGGGTTTTCGGTCATGTTTCGCCCTACCTTTCTTTCTGTAGTCTAGTGCGGGGTCTTTACGCCGGGTTCGTACTCCCCGAAGACGAGGTCTCCCGTCTGGAAGCGTTCGAGCGCGTACGCCCTCAACCCTTCTCTTCGGGGATTGCCCTCGGAGATCCAACACGCCACCTCGGCCCCCACGGCGGGCGCCTTCTTGAACCCGGTCCCGCTCCACCCGACGGCCAGATACAACCCCTCCGGCCCTTCCGGTCCTAATATGGGCCTCCCGTCGGGCGTCATGTCCAGAACCCCGGCTCGCCCCGAACGGTAGGGAGCGCCACGCAAGGCCGGTATGCGCTCGCCTACCAACCCCGCCGCCGCTTCCGGGTAACCGGGGTCGGGCTCTCCGGGGTCTTCGGCTGCTTCGAGGGGGGAGAGGTAGTCCCGAGCGCCGACGAGGGTGGCGTGTTCGGCGGCGGGCCGGGCGTAGAACCCGGTTACGGAGTCTATGAGCGTCAGGTGTGTCGCCAAAGAGTAGGGCCGCTCGAAGAGCGCAACCTGCGACTTAACCGGTTGAATCGGCAGCTCCAACCCCACGCCGGCGGCGAGCGGCACCGACCACGCCCCGGCGGCGAGCACGATCACCCGCGCCTCTAACGGTCCGCCTTCGGTCTCTACCCCGGCTATCCTCCCCCCTTCTACGCACAGCGTCGTCACCCGGCGCTTCTCGAAACGCACCCCCAGAGACCGGGCGGCCTCCAGGAGGCCGAGCGTCGTGGCCGTGGGGTCAGCGTACCCGCCGCGGGGCTCATAGGCCGCCAGAGCGACGTCGTCCGTCCGGAGGGCGGGGTCCAGCTCCTTCAACTCCGCCGGCCCGATCAGCCCGGTCTCGACCCCCACGCTCCTCTGCAGGCCTACGTTGTGCCGCAGGGCTTCCAGGTTGTCCTCCCCGGCGAGGTACGCGAAGCCCGTGCGGGTGAAGCCGCAACCACCGCCTATCCGCTCTCCCCACGGCTCGAAGTAGCCGGTAAGGCTCTCCCACGCCAGATCCGCTTCGAGCGCCGTCGGGTAGTGGGCCCGGATGAGTGCCCCGGAGCGCGCCGTGGAGCCCGCGGCGGGTCCCTCCCGGTCGACGACCAGCGTCTCCACGCCGCGCTCGGCCAGGTGGAAGGCCACGCTCGCCCCCACCACCCCGGCTCCGACGACCAGCGCCTCCGCCATCGTGTTACCTCCCTCTATACTCCTACCTCCGCAGGAGGCAGCGTACCACTTGCGGGCCACCTTCTACCCCGAGAAACGGGACGTTCGGCGTTTTCTAGCCTGCGAGCCTCGTGGTCGCTGGGGTTATGACATTTTCCGATGATATCGGGTAGAATCTGGTCCATGCCAATTTTGGAGACCCAGAAACGGGTCAAAGATCCGAAACGAACCAACTACGCTGTTTTCAGGAGGAGGCGCCGGAACGCGCTCCTCTTCGTAGCATTGTTTGTGCTGGCCTTGATCAGCTTCGGGGCATACCTCTTCTCCGGTGGCTACGAGGAGGCGAGCGTGGCACCGGTGAAGGAGGTCGAGACGCCCGCCGTCGAGGGGCCGCCCGAAGAGCCGTCCACCGAGGAGGAAGCTGCCGAGCAGCAGGCCGCAGAAGAGCAGCGGGCCGCAGAAGAGCAGGCCGCCAGAGAAGCTGAGGCGGAGAGGAGGGCGACGGCGGTTCCGGACGATCCTACGCTCTACCTGACGGTCCCCAGGCTCAACCTCTACAACCACACGGTGAGGAACGACAACTCGGAGCAAGCTCTGGACCTGGGCGCTGTCAAGCTGCCAAGCACGGGCTTCCCGTGGGAGCAGGAGGACACGAACACCTACATAGCGTGCCACCGGATCGGCTGGCCGGGCACGGAGAGCTACAATCAGTGCCTCAACCTCCCCGCTATGCAGCAGGGGGATGAGATCATCCTCAGCGACACTATGGGCAGGGTCTACACATACCGGGTTAGCGAGGTCACTGCCGTCTCGCCCTGGCAAACAGGGGTGACGAAGCCTGTCGCGGGCAAGGATGTGGTCTCGCTCCAGACCTGTACCGAGACCCCCAACGACTGGTGGACCATAGGTCCTAGCCTGTTTGGTGGAGGCCCCGAGTCGGGTCGCTTGGTAGTCCAGGCCGAGCGGGTAAGCTAAGTACTTACAACCCCGAGGGGGCGCGGTCCAAGCGCGCCACCCCGCTCGAGATGGCTGCCTCCTCTACGGCGGCGGCGACCCGTTGGTGAACCTCCCTGTCCAGGGCGTCGGGGACCAGCTGCGACTCCTCGGTAAGGGAGGCGATCGTATCGGCGGCGGCGAGCTTCATCTGAAGGTTGATCTCCTGGGCCCCGGCCAGAAGCGCCCCGCGGAAGATGCCGGGATAGCCCAGGACATTGTTCACCACGGACCCATCGAAGGCGAACGCCGCCCCCGCCTCCATAGCTGCTTCCGGCTCTATCTCCGGGTACGGGTTGGTCAGCGCCAGGATCACCTGCCCTTGCCGCACCATCTCGGGCTTTATGAGGCCCGCAACGCCCGTCGTGGCCACCACCACGTCGGCCTCTCGCATGATGGTTTCCATGTCCGCGATCTCGATCCCAGCCTCACGGGCACGCTCGTGGCTCGCCTCGTTGGGGTCCGAGCCGAGCACCTTCCTCGCGCCGGATTTGGCTATTAGGGAGGCGATCCCGAACCCCGCCGCTCCGAGCCCGATCTGCCCGACGACCTCCTCCTGGAGCGTGAGACCGGCCTGGCGACAGGCAACGAGGGCCGCGGCGAGCGTGACCACCGCCGTGCCGTGCACGTCGTCGTGCATCACGGGCTGGGGCAGTGCCTCTATGAGGCGCGACTCGATCTCGAAACACTCCGGCGCCGAGATGTCCTCAAGGTGGATACCCCCGAACGTAGGTGCGATCCTGACCACCGTCTCGACGAACTCGTCCACCCCTTTGGCATCTATCAGGATCGGCATCGCCGAGATGCCGGCGAGCTGCCTGTAGAAGACGGCCTTGCCTTCCATCACCGGCATCGAGGCCACCGTCCCGATGTCGCCCAGGCCCAAAACGCGCGTGCCGTTCGTGCAGATGGCGACGCTGCGGCCGATCATGGTCAGCCTGCTCGCAAGGGTTGGGTCCTCGGCGATGGCAGTACAAGCCCGCGCCACGCCTGGCGTATAGACGTCGCGCATGTCCTGAACCGTCCTCACGGGCCGGACCACCTCCACGTTCAGCTTGCCGCCCTCGTGCCGCAAGAGGGCCCGGTCGCGGAACCAGAGCACCTCGACGCCTTCGAGATCGTTCAGAAGGTTCGTGATCCGCTCGGCTTGCTCGTGGTTCTCGACCTCCAGCGTGATCTCGCGTATCGAGGATTCGCGTCCAACCCTGAGCGTTGTCACATCGCCGATCAAACCTCCCCCTTCGGCTATAGTACCGGCTACCCTGGAGAGCTGACCGGTACGATGCGGCTGCTGGATGCGGTACGTATAGTCGATCGTCAAGGCGAACCTCCCCAAGAAGTTCCGTGTGTTAGCTCCCCTGCACTGATTCTACAAGAGTCCGTGTACCGGATAGCTGTTCCCCTGCAGACCTTGCCGGAGGAGAAGGTATTGTCTTACACTTTGCGGGGCTGAGAGACAGCCCTACCGGCCCGCTAAGCGAGGAGCAGGTAAAGAAGCGCCTTCTGGGCGTGTAATCGGTTCTCGGCCTGGTCGAAGACGCGACTCTTCGGGCCGTCTATAACCTCCGCTGTGACCTCCTCACCGCGGTGGGCGGGGAGGCAGTGGAGGAAGATGGCGTCGGGGACGGCGTGGCTCATCAGCTCTTCGTTCACCTGATAGGGGGCGAACTTCTCTTTGCGCTCCTCGGTCTCGGCCTCCTGGCCCATGCTGGCCCACACGTCGGTGTAAACGACCCGCGCGCCGGCCGCCCCTTCGAGCGGGTCTTCGGTGAGGGTCGGGGCCGCCCCGAGCTTCGCGGCCAGTTCGACGACTCCCGGGTCTGGAGCATGATCCTCGGGGTGGGCGATGGTGAGCTGGGCGCCGGTCAGAGCGCAACCCAATGCTAAAGAGTGGGCGACGTTGTTGCCGTCGCCAAAGTAGGCTACTTTCACGCTTTCCAATGCGCCGAGCTCTTCGCGGATGGTTAGTAGGTCGGCGAGGGCCTGGCAGGGGTGGTGGAGGTCAGAGAGGCCGTTAATCACGGGGACTTCGGCGGCTCGTGCCAGCTCTTCGACCTCTTCGTGGCTGAAAACGCGGGCCATTATGGCGTCTATGTAGCGGGCGAGGACGCGGCCAGTGTCCGACGGGGTCTCGCGCTGACCCATCTGTATCTCCTGCGGGCTCAAAGAGAGGGCGTGTCCGCCGAGCTGGTACATCCCGACCTCGAAGGAGACGCGG
Organism: Actinomycetota bacterium; assembly: GCA_030862075.1. Lineage (GTDB taxonomy): Bacteria > Actinomycetota > Rubrobacteria > Rubrobacterales > Rubrobacteraceae > Rubrobacter_F. The sequence goes on from JALZEL010000174.1 coordinate 18,092, forward strand.
GTGCGGTTGGAGGGCTTCTGGAAGACCATCGCGAGCGTCTTGCCGAAGAGCGGCCTGAAGGGGATGCGGGATCTCCTCAGGGCCTTTATCTTGGCGGCCTCGTCGAGGATGAGGCCCACCTCGCCGGGCTCGAACTCGGCGAGGGTGAGGCAGTCGCGCCCGGCGAGGGGCGAGGGGGCCTGCGGGCCTTCTTGTTGCTGCGCAGGGATCACAGCCCCTGTTCCTCTCTAGGCGACGGCCTGCTCCTGGACTTCGGCCGGAACGCTGGCCGGGACGCCTAAAGCGGCATCCACGGCGGCGCGTAGAGTGTCGAGGCCGTGACGGATCTCAGTCTTCGTGACGGTGAGGGGCGGGGCGAGCCTTATCGTGGTCCCGGCGATGAGGTTGACGAGCACGCCCTCCTCGAGGCACTTCTCGAAGACCGCTTTGGCGAGCTCTGGGTCCCCCAGGTCGAGGCCCAAGAGGAGCCCCTCCCCGCGCACCTTGGCTCCCGGCGTCCGCCGCGCGAGCACCGCGAGGGCGTTCTTGAGGATGGTCCCCTTGAAACGCACTTCCTCGAGGAACATGGGATCTCCCACCACCCCGAGCACCGCCTTAACCGCGGCCATCGCGAGCGGGTTCCCACCGAAGGTCGAGCCGTGGTTGCCGGGCGTCAAGGCAGCGTACTCCTCCTTTGCTAGCATCGCTCCCACGGGCATGCCGCCTCCCAGGCCCTTGGCGCTCGTGAGGAGGTCCGGGACCACCCCCACGCCCTGGTACGCGTACAGGTGGCCCGTGCGGCCCGCGCCGGTCTGGACCTCGTCGAAGACGAGGAGCGCCCCGTGCTCGTCGCAGAGGTCCCGCAGCCCTTCGAGGAAGCCCTCGGGTGCGACGGTTATGCCGCCCTCGCCCTGGATCGGCTCGACGAGCACCGCCGCGGTCTGCGGTCCGATCTCCTCTTTCGCGGCCTCAAGGTTTCCAAACGGCGCGTAGGTGAAGCCGGGGACCATCGGTCCGAAGGCCTCCTGGTAGGTCGCCTGCCCGGTCGCGGAGAGGCTGCCGTACGTGCGGCCGTGGAAGGATTTCGTGAAGGTCAGGACCTCGTGCTTCTCGGGGCCGTTGGTCTCGTAAGCGTGCTTGCGGGCGAGCTTTATGGCGGCTTCTACCGCCTCGGTGCCGGAGTTGCAGAAGAAGACCTTGTCGAAGCCGGTCGCTTCGGTGAGCATCTGGGCGGCCTCCGCCTGCAACGGGATCTCGTACAGGTTCGAGCAGTGGATCAGCTCCTCCGCCTGCTCCTGGATGGCCCCAACCAACGCCGGGTGCCCGTGGCCCAGAGAGCTCGTCGCGATGCCGGCGATGAAGTCCAGGTAGCGGTTACCCTCCTCGTCGAAGAGCCAGCTGCCTTTGCCCGACGTCGGGGCGATGTTCATCCGCTTGTAGGTCTCCATCACCGCTTTCATGCCACGACTCCTTCCGATATGAGAGTTCCTACCCGCTCGCCGGCTATCGCTTTGGCAAGCGAGCCTTTCTTCTTGCCGTTCACTATCCTCGCCTCGACCCCTCCCTTGGCCGCCTCGGCCGCCGCGCGTAGCTTCGGCACCATTCCCCCGAACACGAGCCCTTCTGTTATGTACCCCTCGCATTCCTCCGGGGCGAGCGCCGAGACAGTCTCGCTGCCGCTCAAAAGACCGTCCACGTCCGTGAGGAAGAACAGGTGACCGGCCCCCAGGCCCACGGCGAGCGCCGCCGCGGCCGAGTCGGCGTTGACGTTGTACGCTCCATCCGGACCCAAGCCTATGGGCGCCACTACCGGCGCGAAACCGCCCCTCCAGAGGGTCTCGATCAGGTACCCCTCCACCCGCACGACGCTTCCCACTCGCCCGAGGTTCGGCACGGGATCGACGAGCAAGCTCGGGCCGTCCGTCCCGGAGATGCCGACCGCCGGCACGCCAATCGTATAGAGCTCACGGACAAGGGCCTTGTTCACCTCGCCGGCGAAGACCATCTCGGCGACCGTCATCGTCGCCTCGTCCGTAACCCGCAAGCCCTCGCGGAACTCGGTGGGGATGCCCAAAGCGCCGAGCATGCGGGTGAGCTGTTGCCCGCCGCCGTGCACGAGCGCCACCGGGGTTTCCGAGGCCAGAATCCCCGCCAGATCGTCCAGGGCCCCGCCCGCCAGAGCGCTGCCCCCGATCTTTACGATGACCGGCTTCACGTGCGGTAGCTCCCGTTGATTTTGATGTACTCGTAGGTGAGGTCGCAGCCCCAGGCGGTCGCTGTACTCCCGCCCTCCTTGAGCCGCGCCGTGACCGTGACCACGTCCCCGGCCAAAGCCGCGTTCGCTTCTTTCGCGCCTACCGCTGTGGGCTCCCCGTCCGCGAAGACCTTGACGGGGCCGAAGTAGAGTTCCACGCCCTCCGGGTCGAACGTCACCCCCGAGTAACCCATCGCGCTGAGCGCACGGCCCCAATTGGCGTCCTCCCCGTACACCGCGGCCTTGAAGAGGTTGCTCCCGACGATCGCCTTGGCCAAAGCAGCGGCCGTTGCCTCGTCTTTGGCGCCCTCGACCGTGACCTCGACGAGCTTCGTCGCCCCCTCGCCGTCGCGTGCGATCTCCTTGGCGAGCTCCCGCATCACGGCCTCGACTGCCCCCTCGAAAACCTGATAACCAGGAGCATCCTGCGTAAGAGGCTCGTTCCCCGCCGTGCCGTTCGCCATGAGGAGGACCATGTCGTTGGGGGAGGTGTCTCCGTCTACGGTGATGCGGTTGAAGGTTCTCTCGGTCGCTCCACGCAGGGTATCTAGCAAGCACCCCTGCTCGACGGCGGCGTCGGTCGTGACGAAGGCGAGCATGGTCGCCATGTTCGGGTGGATCATGCCGCTCCCCTTCGCGACCCCGCCGACCGTAACCATCTCGCCCCCGATCTCTACCTGCACGGTGGCCTCTTTGGTACGGGTGTCGGTGGTCAGGATGGCCTCCGCGAAAGGAACGTCGTCGCCGCTCAGGGATGCCGCGGCGTCCCTTATGCTGGCCTCCACGCGGTCCATGGGGAGATACTCGCCTATCGTCCCGGTCGAGGCCACGGCCACTTCCCTGGGCTCGAGCCCAAGCTCTTCCGCCGCCACGGCCTGCATCCCGTACGCGTCCTCAAGGCCCTTCTTGCCCGTGGCCGCGTTGGCGACGCCGCTGTTCACGACGACTGCCCGCACCCCCCCGGACTCGACCGCCTCGCGCGTCACGAGGAGCGGGGCCGCCTTGAGCAGGTTCGTGGTAACGGTGACCGCCGCCGTACCCCCGGCGACCTCGGAATAAAGGAGGCCGAGATCCCGGCGCCCCTCGTACCGTACGCCGCACGCTACCCCGGCCGCCAGAAACCCCCTCGCCGCCGTAGCCCCGGATCCCTCTATTCCGATTTCTGGATTTTTATTCACCATCGCTCGTTTATTGTCGCATCCGCGCGCGAAGGGGTCAACCGTTTTATTCAAAAACTTGAATAAATATCCTATGGGTGGTGTAATGTGGTGCGTGGGACTAAACGTTGGCATCTACGGCGGCAGCGGGTACGCGGGGTCGGAGCTGGTGCGCCTGCTCTCCGGGCATCCGGAGGTGGGGGGGATGAGCATCTCCTCGCGCGGCTACGCCGGGAGGCCCGTCGCCGACGTTTACCCTCACCTCGCGGTAAAGGACAGCTTCGTCGAGCCGGGGCGGGTGGATGCTTCGGCCCTGGACGTCGCGTTCGTGGCCTACCCGCACATGGAGAGCGCCGGGGTGGTCCGGGATCTCCTGGAGGCCGGGACGGGGCTCGTCGTAGACCTCTCGGCGGACTTCCGGCTGGTTGACGTGGCGCTGTACAACGAGTGGTATGGGGACCATCCCGCCCCGGACTTGCTCAAGGAGGCGCATTACGGGTTGCCGGAGATCTTCGGGGCTCCTAAAGGCAGACTCGTGGCGAACCCCGGTTGTTACCCGACGGCGGCCGTGCTGGCGCTCGCGCCGGTGGTGAAGAGGTTGAAGGTCTCGTCGGTGGCGATCAACGCACTCTCGGGGGTTAGCGGGGCGGGGGCCAAGCCCAAGGCGAATACGCACTTCGTCTCCGTCAACGAGAACGTCTCGCCGTACGGGCTCGTCGACGGGGCACCGCGTCACCGGCACACGCCCGAGATAGAGGCAGTCTTAGGTCGCGTAGGGACGGTGCCCGAGGTCACGTTCGTGCCGCACCTTCTGCCCATCTCCCGCGGCGAACTCGAGACCATCTTCGTGCACTTGAAGAAAGATGAGGCTCTCCCGGAGGCCAGGGAAGTCCTCGGGTGGTACGCGGAGGACTACGAGGGCTGGGCGTTCGTGGAGGCCAGGGAAGAGCCGCCCCAGATCTCGCACGTCGCGAACACGAACCGAGCGAGGTTGTCTGCGGCGGTAGATAGGAGGGCCGGCAAGCTCTTGCTCTTTTCGGCGGTGGACAATCTCTTAAAGGGTGCTTCTGGGGCGGCAGTGCAGAACATGAACTTGGCCTTGGGATACCCGGAGGATGCTGGGCTCGAGCACCTGAAGTAGGAGGCAAAAAGAATGGGGAAGACGCTTTCCAACGTGGACAAGGGGACGCGCCAGGATCTCATCTTGAGGCTCATCTCCGAGCGGCCCTTGGGTACCCAAGGTGACGTGGTCGCGGCCCTCTCGGACGAGGGCGTGGAGGTGGCCCAGGCGACCGTGAGCCGGGACCTCGCTGAGCTTGGGGTGTTGAAGGTCGGGAACCGCTACCTCGCGCTACCGCACGAGCCCGGAGCGGCCGGCATAGAGGTTTTGCCGAGCTTCGTCCTCGACGTCACCCCGGCACAGAACACCATCGTCATCCACACCCGCGACGGGACTGCGGGGGCAGTTGCCAACGTCCTCGACAGGGTGAGGGGCCTGAAGATAATCGGCACCGTGGCGGGACAGGACACCGTGATAGCCATCGTCCCCGACAACAGCACAGCGGTCGAGGTCGCGGGCCTCATCGCCGACGTCTGCCGGGCCAGGACCCGACCCGCCGGCGACGTCGAGTAACATTCGCGCGTGGCCGGTCGAACTCCCTTCCCGATACGACCGGGCGCTCCGGAGGATGGGGAGTTTCTCCGAGACATGCTCTACGAAGCTGCCTGCTGGCGTCTTGAGGACTCTATGAGCGAAACGGCTTCGTCAAGCTCTTCCTCGTCGAAAACTCCTGGACGATGAAGGCGAACCTGCCAGCCCCTGGTGACGGGAAAAGGATCAAGCCAGACCGAAAAAGCGGTAACGAACGAATCATAGGACTATGGGAGGAAACGTGTTAGAAGGGAAAAAGGTCGTGCTCGCTTACTCGGGGGGGCTCGACACCTCGGTGTGTTTGAAGTGGTTCGAGCAGCAGGGGGCCGAGCCGTATGCCCTGTACCTGGATCTCGGGCAGGGCGAGCCCGCCGAAGACGTGAAGGCGAAGGCCCTGAAGATAGGCGCCGCCGACGCTTTTGTGAGGGATGCGAGGACCGAGTTCGCCGAAGAATACGTGGCGCCCGCGATCAAGGCGAACGCGCTCTACGGCGGGAAGTACCCCTTGTTCACGGCCCTGGGACGGCCCCTCATCGCCAAGAAGCTCGTCGAGGTGGCGAGGGAGGTCGGGGCGACCCACATCGCGCACGGTTCCACCGGCAAGGGCAACGATCAGGTCCGCTTCGACGTCACGACGGCCTCTATAGCCCCGGATCTCACGGTCGTCGCCCCGGTCAGGGACTGGAACATGAGCCGTCCCGAGGAGATCGCCTACGCTCAGGAACACGGCATCCCCGTCTCCGCCACCAAAGAGTCCCCCTACAGCGTGGACGAAAACCTCTTCGGCCGCTCCATCGAGGCCGGCCCTCTGGAGGACCCCGACCACGAGCCCAGAGAAGACGTCTTCGAGATGACCGCCGACCCCGAGAAGGCACCGAACGAGCCCGAGTACGTAGAGCTTGGCTTCGAGGAGGGGCTGCCGGTGAGCCTGAACGGCCAGGAGCTACCGTTCGTGGAGCTCATAGGGGAGCTCAACAAGCTCGCCGGGGCGCACGGGGTCGGGCGGGTAGACATGATCGAGGACAGGTTGGTGGGCATAAAGAGCCGCGAGATCTACGAATGCCCCGCCGCCATAACCCTTATCCAGGCCCACAAAGAGCTTGAGACGATGACCCTCACCAAAGATGTGCTCCGCTTCAAAGCAACCGTCGAGCAACGCTACGCCGAGCTCACCTACGACGGCCTCTGGTTCACACCCCTCAAAGCCGCCCTCGGCGCCTTCATCACCGAGACCCAGGAGACGGTCACCGGGACCGCGCGGCTCAAGCTGTACAAGGGGTCGAGCATCGTCGTCGGGCGCACGGCGTCGCGAGCCCTCTACAGTAAAGAGCTGGCCACCTACGACCCGAACAACACATTCGACGAGACCGCGGCCGCAGGCTTCATCGCGCTCTGGGGCCTCCCGGCGCGCCAGTGGGCTGGGGTGAACGGCGGCATCGAAAAGAGCCCCGCGAAGTAGCTTGAGCGGGGAGCGAAGAGACCGCGGGACGAAGCTTCTCCTCGCATAGCCCTGCCAGGGTCTTTCTCACCCGCCAGCCGTGCCCGCCGTCCCACCTGCTGACGAGTGACGAGCCTCCTCGCGGTTGCTTCTTCGTGTCCGACGGTGCTCGCAGAGCCGTATGAGATGATGCCGACCACCCTGCTGCCCTCGCCGGCCGCTGTTCTAGGTTGCCCTTCGTGGGCCTCTACCTCATCACAATATGCCCGGCGTGTAGCGGGAGCCCGAGCGGCAGGTAGGACTCACGTTTACTTAAGGTGCGCCGAGATCTCCGGATGCGAAGTTCCGCTCGATCCAGCCTACCGCATGCTCGACCAGAGCCCGCGCATCGAACAGGTAAGCCGTGGCTTCGCCGACCGGCCCGCTTCTCCCAGCTCCTGCTCCGAGCGCCGCCCGCGCGATGTGCTCGATGTAGTCCTTCTGGCCTAGGACACGTTCGTAAGGCAAGGCTCCCTCCGAGGTATCGATGTCCGAGAAGGTTCGCCAGAGGCGCTCGCCGCCTACGATCACGGGTGAGCCGTAGCTCACGCGGCGTTTGCCGGGGACCTTTGCGGCGGCTTCCGCGTGATGAACGAGCGTCACGGTGTCTAGCGGCGCCCCCAAGACCGCGACTTGGCCGCCGAGTTCGACCAGTCGGGTGTAGGGCGTGCCGACGCCGTAGGCATCGTCGTAAGTGTGCCCGGCGGTAAGCGTGTCGGCGAGTAGACCGACGGCCGCCACACCCGCCTCCGGATGCCCGCTGTGGCGCGCTTTAGGCCAGGTCCTCAATGCTTCGGGAACCCGTCCATGGTCGCGGCGGGAGAGCGCGACACGCGGGTCGTAGACTGGGTGCTCTTCGAGGTAGATCCGTTTCGCCTCGTCGTCCAGCGCGTCAAGGTCGTCGGGCGGCTCGTCCTGCCAGCCCGTGTAGGCCACTAGCGTCCCCTCAGGTCCCAAAGCGTCTAGCAGGGCGCGCACGACGGTCTCTGCGCCACCAACCACGCGACCGAGCGCGCTCATCCGACAATGAACCATCGTCACCCCGCCTTGTCTCAAGCCTAGCTTCTCCAGGTCCCGAGCAAGCCGCGAGCGTGCCACCAGCATGCCCCACACAGTAGCAGAGGTGCAGGAGATCGACCAACACGAACGACGGCCCGGTCGGTGCGAGACGGGATTCGGGACCGCATAGCGAAAGAGCTTGCGCCGACGGAGCAGGAGCCCGCGCTTACTGACCGATGCCGGCTTCCCTGAGCCGCGCTACCCCAGGCGCGTCCAACTCCTCCGCCCTGCTGGAATATCCTCGGCACGCTACCGACGCTAGCCATAGCGCGCCGCGCTGTTATCATCGGTGGCGTGCCCGAGAAGCTCAAAACTGACGGCCCCGGCGAGCCGTATTTTGGCGAGTCCCACTCCGAAGCTGCGAGGGACTCCGCGATAATGCGCCACGCCCTCGAAGAGGCCCGAAAGGCCGCCGAGATGGGCGAGGTTCCCGTCGGCGCCGTGGTCGCCCGAGGAGAGGAGATTTTGGCCTCGGCCCACAACGAACGCGAAACCGCGAAAGACCCGAGCGCCCACGCCGAACTCCTCGCCCTCCGCCGCGCCGCCGAAAAGCTCGGTAGCTGGCGCCTCGCCGGCTGCACCCTCTACTCCACCCTAGAACCCTGCCCCATGTGCGCTGGCGCTCTACACGCCGCCCGCATAAGCCGCTTGGTCTACGCTGCTCCCGACCCTAAGGCCGGCGCCGCCGGTACCCTCTACGATCTCCCCGCCGACTCTCGCCTCAACCACACCTACCCTTACACCTCCGGAACCCTAGGAACCGAAGCCGCCGCCCTCCTCCGCGACTTCTTCGAGCGGCGCCGCAAACGGTAAGCCTTCTGCCGCCGAGAGGAGCTTGAAGACCCACCATATAGTAAACCTAAACTTTAGGTCTATAGATATAAGTATACTATTCCTAGGCTCAGCTCGGGGTAGAGAGTCGCGACTAGACCTAAGAGTAAAGGTACACGATTTGCTGCGAATTCACCAAAAAACGGCTTACGTGAAAAATTTTTGAAAAATTTTTTGGGAAGAGCTCTGAGGACAAACTCCGCTTAGAAATGGGCATTGTAGGGCTTGAGGGTCATGTTAACCTTATGTTAAGGGTTATGTAGCTGGTATTGCGAACGGCAAATTTGGTGTGCTAGTTTTTTGCAGCAACCAGATGTGGTGTTGAAGCAACGGGGGTTACGAGGTGCAGTGTCCATACTGTGATTTCGAGGATACGAAGGTGATCGACAGTCGCCTCTCCGAGGGGAAGGACGCCATTCGGCGCCGGCGGGAGTGTCTTTCGTGCGAGAAGCGGTTCACCACTTACGAGCGCCGGGAGCCTTTGCGGCTCATGGTTCTGAAGAGGGACGGGACGCGGGAGCCCTTCGACCGGGAGAAGCTGTGCGCGGGGTTGACCAAGGCGTGCGCCAAGCGGCCGGTTTCGGAGGAGCAGATCGAAGTCATGGTGGACGACATCGAGGCCGAGCTCCGCGAGCGGCGGCGGCACGAAGCCACCTCGCGGCGCCTAGGGGATATGGTGCTGGTGCGCTTGAGGAAGCTGGACATGGTCGCGTACCTCAGGTTCGCCTCGGTATATAGGCAGTATACGGACGTGGACCAGTTCCGCTCCGAGCTGGTGAGGCTCGCGGGCTCGGGCAGGTAGCGTCTGCGGACGGTCGGCGGGGGACCGGCCATCGTAACATCTCAGGAGGCACCGGCCGGCGGTTGGAATCCGGCTAACGGCCGGTAGAATCTACTTAGGGATAAGGGGAGGACTAGGTTAAGGGATGAAGATCGGTCGAGACAAGTACACGGACGCTGAGCTTACGCAGAACGCCGTCGCCGTTCTCAAGAAGCGTTACCTGAAGAAGGACGAGCGCGGCGAGCCTATCGAGGAGCCCATAGACATGTTCCTCCGCGTGGCGTCGAACATCGCCGAGGGCGAGTTCCGCTTCAAGGAGGGCGAAGAGGCCCAGAGCCTCTACGAGGAGTCGAAAGAGAAGTTCCTCCAGCTCATGCTGAGCCGAAAGTTCATGCCGAACTCGCCCACCCTGATGAACGCGGGGAGGGAGCTGCAGCAGCTCTCGGCATGCTTTGTCCTGCCGGTAGAAGACTCGATAGACGGCATCTACGACACGCTCAAGCACCAGGCTATCATCCACAAGAGCGGGGGCGGGACGGGCTTCGGGTTCTCGCGTCTCAGGCCCAAGAACGATCTTGTGAAGAGCACGATGGGGGTCTCTTCGGGGCCGGTCTCGTTCATGGCGATCTACGACGCTTCGACCGACAAGATCAAGCAGGGCGGGACGCGTCGCGGGGCTAACATGGGTATCTTGCGGGTGGACCACCCGGACGTCGAGGAGTTCATCACCTGTAAGAACGATAACGACCAGATCAACAACTTCAACATCTCCGTCGCCGTGACCGACGCCTTCATGGAGGCTGTGGAGAACGATACCGACTTCAACCTCGTCAACCCCAGGGACGGCGAGGTTGCGAAGACGGTCATGGCCCGCGACCTCTTCCGCAAGATCGTCGAGGGGGCGTGGCTGAACGGCGAGCCGGGGGTCGTGTTTATAGACAAGATCAACGCCGACAACCCGACGCCGCAGTTCCCCATTGAGTCGACTAACCCGTGCTCGGAGGCGCACCTGCCGCCGTACGACTCGTGCAACCTGGGCTCCATCAACCTGGAGCGCTTCTTCGTGGAGGGCCGCGAGCCTGGCGAGGGCTCAGTGGACTGGGATGGCCTTAGGGAGACGGTCCACACCGCGGTACGCTTCCTCGACAACGTAATCGAGATGAACAACTATCCGCTCCCGGAGATAGACGAGATGAGCCGGGGTAACAGGCGTGTCGGCCTAGGAGTGATGGGCTTCGCCGACCTCCTGATAAAGCTCGGCGTCACCTACGACTCCGAAGAGGGCCTCGCCTTCGCCGAGAGGGTGATGAAGTTTGTAGACGACGAGGCGTGGGAGGCAAGCCGCTCTCTGGCCGAGGAGCGCGGCGTGATGCCCCATTATGAGGGCTCCCGGCACGAAGCTCGGGGCGACAGGGTACGCAACGCAACCGTCACGACCATAGCCCCCACGGGTACGATCTCGATCATCGCGGGCTGCTCCGGCGGGATCGAGCCGCTCTTCGCGGTCGCGTTCATGCGTCGTCAGGCCGACATGGAGATGCCCGACGTGAACCCGGAGTTCGTGAGGCTCGCCAAGGCGAAGGGCTTCTACTCCGAGGAGTTGATGAAGAAGGTCGCTAAAGAGGGCAGCGTGCGCCACATACCGGAGATCCCAGAGGACGTGCGAAACGTGTGGGTGACCTCGCACGACATCACGTCCGAGTGGCACGTTCGGATGCAGGCGGCGTTCCAGAAGCACACCTCGATGGGGATCTCTAAGACCATCAACCTCCCTAACGAAGCGACGCTCAAAGACGTCGAGGACGCCTACAGGTTCGCCTACTCGTTAGGCTGCAAGGCGATGGCGGTCTACCGCGACGGCTCACGCGACGCCCAGGTGCTGTCCACAGGCAAGACGGAGAAGAAGCCAGGCGAGAAGCCGACCATCACGCCGGCCTCGCCGGAGGCCCCGACGGCCCCGCCGATGAGCCCGCCGTCGCCCGAGGGGCAGGGCTTCGTCTCCCTGGCCGAGGCGCGCAACGGCCGCCCGCGTACCCTCTCTGGGGTGACGAAGAAGCTCTCAACCGGCCACGGTCCGATGTACGTCACCATGAACGACGACGAGTTCGGTCCGCGGGAGTGTTTCGTGATCCTGGGCAAGCCCGGCGGCACGGCGGCAGCCTTCTCCGACGCCTTGGGGCGCATGATCTCGCTCGCCATGACACACGGCGCTACCCCAGCCGAGATTGTGCATCAGCTCCGCGGCATCCAGGACGGCCACCCCGCCGGCGTCGGCCCGAACGCCGTCCTCTCCGTCCCCGACGGCGTCGCTCGCTCCATGGCCGAACACTACCTTGTCGAGGACGGCCCCGCCGAAGCGAAGAATCTCCCCATCATCGGGGCCTGCCCGGACTGCGGCAGCGGCCTCACCCGCCAGGAAGGCTGCGTCGTCTGCCACTCCTGCGGCTACTCAAAGTGTAGTTAAACACTCGCGGGTGTTTAATCTGCATCGGGCTGTCAAGTGGATGAAGTGAACCTAGACTCGGGACGCAGGGAAAAGGTAGTAACCCCGACGATTAGCAGCTTGGCACTGCTCAAGGTTAGCTACGACCAGCAGCGCAGGGACTATTTCGAGAATTTTGTGCCAATGGTAGCGGAGTGTCTCAGGCGCTCTCCAGGGGATTTGGTCTCCCTGCAAGACTTGCAGTCCGACCTACGAGAGCGCTTCGGACTCTCGCTACCCCAGAATGCCCTTAGAACCGTGCTGAAGCGTGCGAAGAAGTACGAATACGTTCGCGTGGAGAATGGAGCCTACTACCGCAACGAGGAAAAGCTAGAGCGACTAAACTTCCGCGGCGAGCAACAGCGCGTGATGCAAGAGCATGAGTCTCTAATCAAGGAGTTCGTAGAGTTTTGCTCTCGTCATCTAAGTGCTGAACTTAGCCCCGAGGACGCGGACGCAGCACTGAAGTCGTATCTAGAGGAGAATCAGATTCAGTTGGTGAACGCGGTGACTCACGACACCGTCGTCCCTCCAACTGGGCGCTCGGTGAAGAACTTCCGTTACCTCGTCTCCTCTTTTGTGCGGCACTTGCAGGAGACTCACTCCGCTGCCTTGGGTTACTTGGAGACAGTCGTGAAAGGGCACATGCTCGCCGACGCGATCTTCTTGCCCGACCCCGGCAACGCCTCAAGGAAATTTCGTGGCACAGAAGTTTACTTCGACACGCCGTTCTTGCTGAACGCCTTAGGATACGGTGGTGAAGCCCAAAGTGAGCCCTGTGTTGAGCTCTTGGAGCTGTGCTACGAGACGGGGGCAGACCTTCGGTGCTTTGCCCACACCCGTGACGAAATACGCGGCGTGCTGGAAGCATTCGCAAACCAGCTGCAAACGGACGATATTGGAGCGACACCTGGACCAGACGTATTGCGTAACTCCCGCTCGATAGGATACTCCAAGACCGACGTCATGATGTTGTCCAACGACCTAGAGAAGGACCTTAAGGCTCTGCACATACGCGTTGTTGATAAGCCTTCCCACTCGGAGCACGAGTATCAGGTCGACGAGGACGCCCTACGCGAGATCCTCGAGGAGGGCGTCGACTACTCGCGTCCGCAGCAGATCTCCCGGGATGTAGACTCCATATCTGCGATTATGCGCCTGCGTAGGGGGAGGCGTCCTGTACGCATAGAAGAGAGCGGAGCACTGCTTGTGACCACCAACTCTGCCCTGGTTGGGGTTGTGCAGCGGCACTTCTCCGACGGATCTAAGGCTAGTGACGTCTCCCCCTGCCTTACCGACTACACATTGACCAACCTTCTCTGGCTCAAAAAGCCGACCTCTGCGCCAGATTTACCAAGGAAGCGGATTATCGCTGACTGCTACGCTGCAACACGACCAACCGAGCGGCTTTGGAGGCTTTACCTAGAGGAAATCGACAGGCTGAAGCAGAAGGACGGGTTGACCCCAGATGAGTACTACCTACTACGCTACTCCATAGCGACGGAGTCGGCCTTAATGGAAATAACCATGGGCGAGGTGGAGGGCTTTACACAGGGGACGGTTCCAGAGATCCTAGAGCGGGTCCTCTCCAATATAGAAGCGAAGAAGCAAGCTGAGGCCGATATGGAAAGGGCAGTGCGAGAAGCAACCGAGGGCGAGCTTGAAACCGTACGCGAGCGGGACGCCCGAAGGAGAGCGCGCATAAAG